>CAZKXY010000005.1:0-62089 GCA_964556925.1 uncultured Planctomycetales bacterium
TGAGCCAGTCCAGCTTGCGCTGGTCGAACTGCGCGGCGGTCTTGCGCACCTTCGCGAGATCGAAGAGCCGGATGATCTCGTCGCGCGAGATGAGCTCGCGGTTGCCGCCGGGCGCCCAGCCGAGCAGGACGAGGTAGTTCAGGAACGCCTCCGGCAGGTAGCCGACCTGCCGGTACTCGTCGACCGAGGTGGCCCCGAACCGCTTGGACAGCCGCGCGCGGTCGGCGCCGACGATGAGCGGGATGTGCGCGAAGACGGGCAGGGCGAAGCCCAGCGCCTCGTAGAGCACCACCTGCTTGGGGGTGTTGGCGATATGGTCGTCGCCCCGGATGACGTGCGTGATCTGCATGAGCGCGTCGTCCACCACGCACGCGAAGTTGTAGGTCGGCGTGCCGTCGGACTTCCTCAAGACGAGCGACTCGAACAGCGCTGTATCCACCGAGATGTCGCCGTGCAGCACATCATGGAAGGTCACCTGGCGTGGCGCAACCGGTAGGACGACCGCGCCTTCCTGCTCCTTCGCTCGGCCGGCCGACAGCAGCCGCTGGACCTGCTCCTGGTAGAGACGCATGCGCTGGCTTTGGAAGAGCGGGCCTTCGTCCGCGCGGATGCCGAGAAACGCCAGGCTCGCGTAGATGTCGTCGAGGAACTCCGGCTTGGAGCGTGTCTGGTCGGTGTCTTCGATACGGAGGACGAACACCCCGCCGTGGTGCTTGGCGAAGAGCCAGTTGAAGAGCGCGGTGCGCACGGAGCCGACGTGGAGTTTGCCCGTCGGGCTTGGGGCGAAGCGAACCCGAACCATCAAAACGTGTCAGACACTTTTCCCGCTTTGAAAAGTGTCTGACACCTGTTCATGTGGATTCGGTCAGCAGGCGCAGGTCGGCGGAGGTCTTGGCGGACTGATGCCAGCGACTGATCCGCTGGACTAACTGGTCAGGCTCAAGCTGGCACAGGCGCAGCAGTTCCGCGCGCTTGCCGTGCTCCACAAACTGATCCTCGAGGCCGATCCGCAGGTGCGGCACGGAGAGCTCGAGGCGGCTCAACGACTCCGAGACCGCGCTCCCGAACCCGCCGGCCACCTGCGCCTCCTCGAGGGTCACCAGGTAGCCGGTCTGGGCCGCCTGTTTGACCATCGCCTCGTCGAGCGGCTTGACGAACCGGGCGTTGGCGACCATCGCCTCGACGCCCTCCTTGGCCAGCTCCTCGGCGACCTTCAGGGCCGGAGCGACCATGGACCCCAGGGCCACCAGCGCGAGATCCTTGCCGGCGCGCAAGAGTTCGGCTTTGCCCGCGGTGAGCTTGGCCGGCCGGCCGAACGGCTCGCCACAGGTGATCCCACCACCTGCTGCGGGTCGGCTGCGCCGACCCGGATCGCGAAGCGATCCGGCCTCCGGCCAGGCAGCGGGTGGTGGGATGATGCCGCCGCGCGCGTAGCGGATCGCCACCGGCCGGTCCTGCTCCAGCGCCCACTGCAGCATCGCGCGCAGCTCCGCGGGGTCCTTGGGGGAGGCGACGAGCAGATTGGGCAGCACGCGCAGGTACGCGAGATCGAAGACGCCGTGATGGGTCGGGCCGTCCTCCCCGACGAGGCTGGCCCGGTCGATCGCCAGCACGACCGGCAGCGACTGCAGGCACAGCTCGTGCATGATCTGGTCGTACGCTCGCTGGAGGAAGGTGGAGTAGATCGCCACCACCGGGCGCAGCCCGCCGCGCGCCAGCCCCGCGGCCAACCCAAGGGCGTGCTGCTCGGCCATGCCGACATCGAGGCACCGCGCCGGGAACCGCTTGGCGAAGGCGGCCACGCCCGTGCCCTCCGGCATCGCGGCGGTGATCGCCACGAGCCGCCTGTTCGCCTCGCCGAGGCGGATGAGCTCGTCGCTGAACGCCTCGGTGAACGTCAGGCCGGCTCTGGGCTGGGGGCTCTGGGCTGGGGGCTTGCTCTTGCCCTGAGCCCTGAGCCCTGAGCCCTGAGCGGCTTTGCGTTGGCCGGTGGCGGCGTCGAAGGGCTCGATCTTGTGGAACCGCTCGGGGTCCTGCTCGGCGAACCGGTAGCCCTTGCCCTTCACCGTGACGACGTGCAGCAGGATCGGCCCCGCGAGCGGCTTGACGTTCTTGAGCGTCGCGATGAGCTCGCGCAGGTTGTGCCCGTCGATCGGCCCGAGGTAGCGCAAGCCGATCTCTTCGAACACCAGGCCCGGCACCAGCATCCCCTTCACGGACTCCTCGAGCTTGCGGGCCAGGCGGATGAGCTGCGAGCCGTGGGGCAGCTTCCCCGCCAATTGCTCGAGGTCCGACCGGATCCGGTTGTAGGTGGGGTTCGTGATGATGCGGTTCAGGTAGCGGCTGAGGCCCCCGACCGGCTGGGCGATCGACATCTTGTTGTCGTTGAGGATGACGAGGAGGTTCGGCTTGACGTGCCCGATGTGGTTCAGCGCCTCCAGGGCCATCCCCTCGCCGAGGCTTGCGTCGCCGATGATCGCCACGACGCGGCGCTGCCGTTTGAGCGGCTCGTCCGCCATCGCCAGCCCGAGCGCCGTGGAGAGGACGGTGCCGCCGTGGCCGGTCGTGAACACGTCATAGGGGCTTTCCTCTTTATGGCTGAAGCCGGAGAGCCCGCCCAGCTGTTTCAACGTGTGGAACCGATCGCGCCGGCCAGTGACCAGCTTGTGCGCGAAGGCCTGGTAGCCCATGTCCCACACCAGCGCGTCGTCCGGCGCGTCGAACACCGCGTGGAGCGCCAGGCACAGCTCCACCGCGCCGAGGCTGGAGGCCAGGTGGCCGCCGAGCGCGGACACCGTGCGGATGAGCTCCTCGCGGATCTCCTGCGCGAGCCGCTCGAGCTCGTTGAGCGACAGCGCCTTCAGATCGGCCGGGTCGTTGATGCGATCCAAGAGGGCCATGGGGTGCGTCACGCCCGGAACGAGGTCTCGCTCAGCCAATCCGCCAGCCGACGCAACGCGTCCGCGCGGCGGCCGCAGGGCTCCAGCGCGCCCGCCGCGCGCGCGATGAGCCGCCTGGCCTCGATGCGCGCCGCGTCGGTGCCGAGGGTGAGGGCGAGGCCATCGCCGTCGTGCGCGTCGTCAATGAGTTGAAAGGCGAGCCCGATCCACTGCCCGTAACGCGACAGCAGCCGGAGCTGCTCGGCCCGCGCGCCGCCGGTGAGGCCGCCGGCCAGGACGCTGGCGGTGATGAGGGCCGCGGTCTTGCGCTGGGCGACGTCGCGCAGCACCCGCTCGGTCGCCAGCCGCGGCTGGCTGATCGCCTGCAGGTCCAGCACCTGGCCGCCGATCAGGCCGGCGGTGCCGCACGCGCGGCTGATCGCCTGGATGACCGCCAGCGTCTGGGGCGTGCCGTTATGGCCGGCGCCGAGCGGCGTCGAGGCGCTGAGCCACTCGAACGCCAGCGTCAACAGCGCATCGCCAACGAGGATGGCGTTGCCCTCGCCGAACTTGCGGTGGCAGGTGGGCTGGCCCCGGCGCTGGTCCGCGTTGTCCATCGCCGGCAGATCGTCGTGCACCAGCGAGTAGGTGTGCAACAGCTCCAGCGCGCAGGCGACGGTGAGCGCCTGCCGGGCCGGTGCCCCCACCGCCTCGCAGGCGCCCAGGCACAGCAGGGGCCGGAACCGCTTGCCGCCGGAGAGCACGCAGTAGCGCATGGCTTCGTGCACCACCTGCGGCGGCTCGGTGGCCTTGGGCAGCATCCGCGCCAGGGCCGACTCGACCAGCGCCGTGAGCCGCTCAAGCGTCGGCGGATTCGCCTTCGTCTGACTCCTCAAGGTTGCGCTCATCGAATGGCACGAGGGAGGCGTCGCCTCCCTGCGTCTTCACCAGCAGCTCCACTTTCTTCTTCGCCTGATCGAGTTTCTTTACCAACAGCCGCGCGAGCTTGGTGCCCTCTTCAAATTTCTTCAATCGGCTGTCCAGATCCAGCTCGGCGCGGTCCAGCTCCGCCACCAGCTTCTCAAGGCGCTTGAGCGCCTCCTCGTATTTGAGGTCAGGCGGCGCCATCGGCCCCCTGCCTGGGGTGCGCCTCGATGCCCGTCACCGCGCTCGTCACGCGGCCCTTCGCCAAGAGCGTTTCCAGCCGATCGCCGAGGATGAGCCGCGACGCCTCGGTCACGACATGGCCCTCGGGCAGCTTCAGCGTGATGCTGTAGCCGCGCGCGAGCACCGCGAGCGGGCTGAGCGCCTGAAGCCGCCCCGCCAGCCCCTGCAGGTGCCGCTCGGCGCCGTCCAGCGCGTGCCGGCTCAGCTGCACCAGCTGCCCCCGCAGCTCTTCCGTCCGGGCGGCGAGGCGCTCCAAGTGCCTGAGCGGATGCAGCAGCCGCAGCCGCTCCCGCAACACCCCCACCTCGCCCGCCTGCTCGTCGAGAAACGCCTGGATGCCGTCGAGCAGCCGCTGGATGGCCTCGCGGGACTGCTGGGCGAACAGCTCCTGCTCGTGCACGAGCCGCTTGGCCGCGTCGGTCGGCGTGGAGGCCCGCAGGTCGGCGACGTAGTCGGCGATGGTCCAGTGGTCCTCGTGGCCGATGGCGGAGATCACCGGGATGCGCGAGCGCGCGATCGCCCGCGCCACCGGCTCTTCGTTGAACGCCCACAAATCCTCGACGCTGCCGCCGCCACGGCCCACGATCAGCACATCCGCGATCGCCAGCCGGTTGGCGAGGTCCAGCGCTTGGGCGACCTCCGCCGCCGCGCCCTCGCCCTGCACCTTGGCCGGGAGGATGATGACGCGGAACCAGCCGCGCAGCTTGCTCACCATGTCGTGGATGGCCGAACCGGCCGGGGAGGTGATGAGGCCGACCCGCTCGGGCATGCGCGGGATCGGCCGCTTGCGCGCCTCGCTGAAGAGCCCCTCGGCCGCCAGCCGCTTCTTGAGCTGCTCGAACGCCAGCTGCAGCGCTCCGACGCCCTGCGGCTCGACGCGCAGCACCTTGAGCTGGTACTGCCCCTTGCCTTCATAGACGGTCACCTCGCCGAGGCAGAAGACCTTGAGCCCGTCCTCCAGCGTGAACTGCAGGTGTTGGTTCATGCCGCGGAAAAACGCGCACGGCAGCACGAGGCGCTGGCCGAGGCGATCGGTCGCCTTCGCGTCGACGAGGGAGAAGTAGATGTGGCCGGAGGCGGGAAAGCTGCAGTTGGAGAGCTCCCCTTCAACCCAGACCGGCTGCGGAAACTGCCGCTCGATGGCGCCCCGGACGCGCGCAATGACTTGCCCGACGGTCAGCGCGCTGATGCGAGCCTGGCTCAGGGCTCGGGGCTGGGGGCTCGGGGTGATGTCAGTCAGTGTCGCGGATGGTTCCATTCATGGTCCTGGTCAGGCGCTCGACCGCGGTGGCCTTGCCGGTGGCGGGGTCGACCTCCACCAGCAGCCCCCGCAGCTGGACGTTCCCATCGGCCACCTCGGACCTGACCGGCAGGTTGGAGAGGAAGCGCTGCAGGATCTGGTCCACCCGCCGGCCGATGACCGAGTCGTACGGCCCGGTCATGCCGACGTCGGTGATGAACCCCGTCCCCTGCGGCAGGATGCGCTCATCCGCGGTGGGGATGTGCGTGTGGGTGCCGAAGACGCAGGAGACTTTCCCATCGAGGAACCAGCCCATGGCGACCTTCTCGCTGGTCGCCTCCGCGTGCATGTCCACGATGATGACCGAGGTGACCAGCTTCAGCCGCACCAGCTCCCGCTCGGCGGTGCGGAACGGGCAGTCGAGCGGTTCCATGAACACGCGGCCCATCACGTTGAGGATGCCGACCTTCTCTCCCTTGAGCGTCTCCACGATGGTTGACCCCGCCCCCGGTGCGCCATCGGGGTAGTTGGCGGGGCGCAGGACGCGCGGATCAAGCTTCAACAGCTCGAAGGCTTCCTTCTTGCGCCAGACGTGGTTGCCGGAGGTCAGGACGTCCACCCCGGCCCGGAACAGCTCCTCGGCGAGGTTCGGCGTGATGCCGGCGCCAGCGGCGGCGTTCTCGCAGTTGGCGACGACGAGGTCAAGGCCGCGCTCCTCGCGCAGCCGGCGCACCTCGCGCTCGACAATCACCCGCCCCGGCCGCCCCACAATGTCCCCGATCAAGAGAATCTTCATCTCAATCTCAAAGTGCCAGGCACTTCCCCGGTTCAATTCTCTGTGTAGCTGTGGAAAACTCCGTCTGGGCCGAGGTTTTCCACAGGATTCGCCGCATTCGCCGCTTCAAAGTGCCTGGCACTTTTTCAGCGGGCATATTCGATGGAGCGGGTCTCGCGGATGACGGTGATCTTGATCTGCCCCGGAAACTCGATGGAGTTCTCCACCTTCTTCTTGATCTCGCGGGAGAGCGCGATCGCCTCGAGGTCCGTCACCCGCTCCGGCTGCACAATGACCCGCACCTCGCGGCCGGCCTGGATGGCGTACGCCTTCTCGACCCCGCTGAAGGAGTCGCAGATGGCCTCCAGCGCCTGCAGCCGCTTGACGTAGTTCTCCAGCGTGTCGCCCCGCGCGCCGGGCCGGGAGCCGCTGATGGAATCCGCGATGATCGTCAGCACCGCGCACAGGGTCTTGGGCTGCACGTCCTCGTGGTGGGCCTCGATCGCGTGGACCACCTCCGGCGTCTCGCCGTACTTCTTCGCCAGCTCCGCGCCGATGATCGCGTGCGGCCCTTCCACCTCGTGGCTGACCGCCTTGCCGACGTCGTGCAGCAGGCCGCAGCGGCGCGCCAGCCGCTGATCCAGCCCGAGCTCGGCCGCGATCATGCCGGCCAGGTAGCCGGTCTCCTTGCAGTGGACGAGGACGTTCTGGCCGTAGCTCGTGCGGTAGCGCAGCCGGCCCATGAGCTTGACGAGCTCGTGGTTCACGCCGTGGGCGCCGAGCTCGCTGATCGTCTTCTCGCCCTCCTGGACGAGGTGCTGCTGGAACTCCTTCTTGACCTTCTCGACAACCTCCTCGATCCGGGCCGGGTGGATGCGGCCGTCGCCCATCAGCCGCTCCAGCGACTGCCGCGCGATCTCGCGCCGCACCGTGTCGAAGGAGGAGAGCGTGACGACATCCGGCGTGTCATCCACGATGAGGTCCACGCCCGTCGCCACCTCGAAGGCCTTGATGTTGCGCCCCTCGCGGCCGATGATGCGCCCCTTCATGTCCTCGTTGGGCAGCTGCACGACCGACGTCGTGGACTCGACGGTGAACTCCGCCGCGCAGCGCTGCATCGTCTCGACCAGGATGCGCTTGGCGAGCGTTTGCGCATCGCGCCTGGTGTCCTCCTCGATGCGCTTGATGACCATGCCGGCTTCGCTGCGGCAGTCCTGCTCCAGGCGCGACAGCAAGAGCTGCTTGGCCTCCTCGGCGCTCAGCGCCGAGAGGGTCTTCAGCTTTTCCTTCTCTTCCGCGATGAGCTGCGCGAGCTGGTCGTCCTTCGCCTTGACCACCTGGTCCCGCGCCGCCTGCTGCCGGTCCCGCTCGTTCAAGTCTTTTTCTTTGCGATCGAGCAGGTCCAGCTTGCGGTCGAGGAGCTCCTCCCGCTGGTGCAGCCGCTTCTCGAGCTGGGCGAGCTCGTTCCGGCGCTCCCGCGTCTTCTCCTCAAACTCCTGCCGCACGGCGTGGAGCTGCTCTTTGCCCTCGAGCTGCGCCTGCTTGGTGATGGCCGCCGCCTGGCGCTGCGCCTCGTCCACCAGCGCCTTGGCCTTCTGCTCGGCGCCGGTCAAGGCCTTGCGGCTGCGCGCCGCCCGCAGGCCGTAGCCGGCCAGGGCCCCCACCGCGCCGCCCACGAACACACTGAGTAGCATCCATCCCATCGCAATTCACCTCGTGAAGGTCTGTTGACTCCGAACGAGGGATCAGGCGGTCAGGACGGTCGTCACGGCGTGGTCGTGCGAGGAGACAGGCAGACGATCCAGCAACTGAAAGGCGTAGGCCAGCCCCACCGTCGGGGTCGCGTCGGGCACGCGCGCGAGCAAGCGATCGAAGTAGCCGTGCCCATGCCCCAACCGGTGGCCGCGCCGGTCGAACGCCAATCCAGGGACCACCACGAGGTCCAGCGCCGTCACGGGCACGGGCCGCACCGCCGATGGCCTCGGCTCCCAGACGCCGAAGCGCCCGGGGCACAGCTCCTCGGCCGGATCCCGCACCTCGGAGAGCGCCAATTCCTTGCTGCGCGCTCGCATGAGCGGCACGACCACCCGCTTGTCCCTGGAGAGCATCGCCTCAATCATCCGCCACGTCTGCACCTCATACGGTAACGCCACATAGCAACAGACCGTCCTGGCACGTCGAAACGCCGTCAGGCGACGGAGCTTCCGCCAGATCGCCTCGCTTCGTCGACGTCGTTCCTCCTCCTTCTGCTGTTTCAACTGACGTAATACCGCACTCCGCAATTGCGCCTTCGTCATGCCCCACGGCCGGTGCCCACGGCCGGTGTCAGACACCTAAAGGTGTCAGACACCGGCGCCGAGGCCGGCGCCTGTCAAATGTGGAACACGTACCGGTGGTCCAGCGGCTCGCCGGCTTCGGCGCGCGCCGCCTCGCACAGGTCCTGGAGCGTCACCTCGCCCAGCGATTGGACGATCCGCTCGTGCACGCACCGGTTGACCGCCTGGGCGACGTGCTGGGCGCGCCGATGGCCCTCCCCCGACGCGACGCGCCGGCCGGCCCGGGCCCTCCCGTTCGACCGCCCCTTGCCGTTGGACCCGTCAAGGACGTGGACCACTTCCGCCATGGTGATGCGGGCGGGATCCTTCGCCAACACGTACCCGCCTCGCGGCCCGCGAATGCTGGTGACCACGCCTTGCTGCTTGAGCCGGTGGAGCAGCTGTTCCAGGTAGGCGACGGACAGATCCTGGCGGGTCGCAATTAGAGTGGCCGAGACCGGCCCATGGCCCGAGGCGAGGGCGAGCTCCACCAGCGCTCGCATGCCATAGGTCGATCGCGTCGACAGCTTCATACTCACAGTTTACGATATCCTACTATTTCTGTCAAGAATTGTCTAACCCGCAAGACTGGCAAGAATCGTACATGATTCGGAAAGAGCGGACCATTTCTCTTTTCCTACCTGCCTGCCTGCCGGCAGGCCGGCCGGCCGGTCGATCAACTGAAGGAAAAGAGAAGTGGTCCGGCTTCTCCGAGCGGTCCAGCTGTTCCGCGAAGGGGTCCGGCTGTTGCGCGAGCGGTTCGGCTGTTGCGCTAGGTCGTGAGCGACGCGCCGCCATCGATGATGATCGTCTGGCCGGTGAGGTGGTCCGACGCGCCCGACGCGAGGAAGACCGCCAGGCCGGCCAGATCCTCCGGCTCCCCGACGCGCCTCAGGGGAATCTCCGCCCGGCGGCGCGACAGCCATGCCCGGTCCGCGAAGAGCTCGCGCGTCATGTCGGTGCGGAACAGCCCCGGCGCGATCCCGACGACGCGGATGCCGTACGGTCCCCACTCGAGCGCGAGGATGCGCGTCAGGTGCATCAAGCCGGCTTTCACCGGGCCGTAGACCGCATTGTGCGCCAGCGCCCTCACACCGGAGGTCGAGGCGATGTTGATGATCTTGCCGTAGCGGCGCCGCCGCATCGCCGGCGCGACCGCCTGGCTGACAAAAAACGCGGCGGTCAGGTCCGTCTCGACCACCGCATCCCACTGCCGGCGTGTCAGCCGCAGCGCCTCGTCCCCGTCCCAGATGCCGGCGTTATTGATGAGGAGATCCAGGCGCGTGAAGCGGGTCAACGCCTGCCGGAGGGCGCGACGCACCTGGGCGTGATCCGTGACATCGACCGGCTGGATAAGGACGCGCGCTGACGACGGCAGGCTGGCGGCCACCCGGCGCAGGCGGGTGGCATCGCGCGCCCAGAGGATGAGGGACGCTCCGGCCTCGGCCAACGCCCGGGCCATCGCCGCGCCCAGGCCGCGACTGGCCCCGGTGATGAGGGCGACCCGGCCGCTCAAAGAAAATAGCGATGCGGGACCGAGCCCCCTCGTCGCAACGTGCGCTCGGCTCCGGGCTCCGGGGTCTGGGCTCTGGGCCAACGCCATCTGTGCCGTCACACGCAACTCGGTCCGCCCCGAGCCCTCAGCCCTGAGCCAACGGGGATGGGGGGATGAATGCTATCGGCGAGATGCGACCTTCGCGGGACGCCTGCGCCCATCGCCGCGTGCCTGCTCCTCCAGGGCCTCGAGGATCGTGCGCATGAACGCGGGCAGGTCATCCGGCTTGCGGGACGTCACGAGGTTGCCGTCCCGGACCACCTCCCGGTCGACGAAGGTGGCGCCGGCGTTGACCACGTCGTCTTTGATCGCGGCAAAACACGTCGCCGTCCTGCCCCGGAGCACGCCGGCCGACGCCAGCACCCAGCCCGCGTGGCAGATCGCGCCGATCAGCTTGCCCTGCTGGAACGCCTCCTTCACCAGCCGCACAACGGCGGGAACCCGCCGCAGGAGATCCGGCGCCCAGCCGCCCGGCACGATCACCGCGTCCACCTCGCTCGCCGAGACGCGGTCGACGGTGGCGGAGGCGACCGCCGGATAGCCGTGCTTGCCCTGGTACTGCGGCTTGCCGGTGCCGACAAGCACCACTTCCGCGCCGGCTTCCTTGAGGCGGTAGTAGGGGTACCAGACTTCAAGCTCCTGGTAGAGGTCTTCGATGAGGATGGCCACGCGCGTGCCCTGCAGCGACATGCTCTTAGCTTAGCAGAAAACGAGGAAAACCTGGTACCGGAAAAATGGTCCCAGGTGCTCTGTCGAACAGCCGCTGGGACGACCGCAACAGGTGTCAGACACCTTTCGACCTGCCGTCTCGCAGCGGGAAACGTGTCTGACACTTTTTGCTCTGGAACCGCGGCTTTTCGACAGAGCAACCGGTACCAATTTTTACAGCTCGCGCCAGGCGATGCGGGTGGTCTTGAAGGTGTTCGACACCTGGGTCAGGTCGGCCATCGCCTCGTCGTAATGGATGGCGGCGCTGCCGGAGACGTTGATCGACTGGGCGATCACGGAGCCGAAGATCGTGGCGTTGCCGGTGATCTGCAGCGTGGACTGGGGCCCGTACAACGCGCCGTAGAACTCGGTCGAGCCGGTGAGCGTGCCCTGCTCCAGCGTGGCATCGCCGCTGGCGCTCATCAGGACCACCAGCTGCGTCGGGTCCGACGCCAGCCCCATGACGGAATTGCCTCTGGCGATGAACTGCCCGGTAATGTAGACGGTGACCGGCCCGCTGGGCGACAGCGTCCCCCCGCCCTGGAGGGTGAGATCGCGGTAGCAGTAGACGCCGTCCCCCTTCGGGCCGCCGGCCGGGGAGAGCGTCTCAACGGTGTCGCTGCTGACCGTGAAATCCGCGCAGGGCAGGCCGGCGGGGACGGTCACCGGCGGCATCGGGAACACGCTGGACTGCGAGACGACGTCCTGCGTGTCGCTGGGCGGGCTGGTGCCGCCGGTAATGAAGAGGGGATCGTAGCCGACCACGACCGACAGGGGATCCGGGACGTCGTAGCCGACCGCCACCTGCCCGTCGATGAAGAGGCTGCCGCTCACGGCGACGCCGCCGGGCGCGACGGCGTTGGTGCCGATGTCCCCGTTGTGCCCCGCGTTGGACCCGGGGCCGGGGGCGGGATCGTAGGGGCCGACCGAAGAACGGTAGCTGTCGGTGAGGACGTTGCCGCCGATGTTCAGGAACTGATCGCCGAACAGCGCGAACTGGAACAGCGATTCCGGCGTCAGGCGGAACACCGCCTCGAGCCGGCGCTGCTCCTGCTGGCTGGCCCCGCGCGCGGTGACCTGCACGAGCTGGCTGCCCAGCCCCTGCGGCGGGTCGATCTGAAAGCCGCCCGTCGCGAGCGTGGCCGCCATGACGTCATCCACGGCGGTGGCGGTCCGCAGGTTGCGGGCGGCCTGGTTGAGGGCGGCCTCCGCCAGGTGGAGCGCGTTGGAGCGGTGGTAGGTCCGCTGGCTGGCGCCGGCTTCCCACAGCCCGCGGATGAACAGGGCGCTTCCGGCGACCGTGAAAAACGCGAGGACCCCGACCGTCGTCACCAGCACAAATCCCCGGCTGCCCCTCATGAGGCTCACCTCAATTCCGCAGCTTGACGATCGCGCCGTCGGTGGCGGCGATCACTCGCCCGCGCGGCGTCACCCGCCGGAGCGTGAGCTGGATCCGCACCTCGTCGGCTCCGAGCGAGGCGTCGAGCGTCTGATCCCGGAACTCGACGAGCTCCACGTCGTTGGCCAGGACCCGCGTGGCCGCCCCGCTCACCCGGCGCAGTTGCCGCGCCGCGGGCACGTACTGGTACTGCACCGGCGCGAGCGCGTCCCACTCCAGGGCGCCGGCGGCGTTGATGATCAGGCCGTTGCCGTCCAGATCCGCCGGCAGGTAGAACGTGACCGAGGTATTGGACGGCGCCGCGGGGATGCTCACGTTCGGCGGGCTGCCTCCCCCGGCCCGGGTGGCGTGCCGCAGCTCGGTCATCATCGCCTCAAGCGCCAGATGCGCCCGCGACCGCACGTCGCTCTGCGTCTCAGCCATGTGGAGCAGGTCCGACTGCCGGATCAAGAACTCGAGGAGGAGGGATCCGGCGACGGCGAGCAGCGTCCCCGCCACCGCGTACTCGAAGAAGGTCAACCCGGCTTGCCGGCGCGCGCGCCAGGACATGGACTCACCCGCTCGTTCTGACCGTGGAGAGGCTCGTCGTGCGGGGACGGTTCCGATGGACCCATTGGACCGTCGCGAGCAGCTCGAGCCGCCCGGTCGCAGCGCTGGGATACGTCACCACGATCTGCTCCCCCTCCAACGTGTAGCCCCCCACCAGGGCCGCGTAGTCGCTGGCCCCGCCGCCGTTGACGACCCCGTCCGGGAAGTGGGTGGGCAGGGTGGCGAACGGTGTGGCGTAGATGTGTTCCATGAGGGCCTCGAGATGGCTGATCGCCTGCAGGGTATCCGTCGCGTGATCGGCAAGCCCTTGGCTGTTGAGGTGCGCGGCCACGATGCCGCCGCCCGCGATGACGAACATCGCCACGGCCATCAGGACTTCAACCAACCCCACGCCTCGCTGGTGCGCCATCGGCCCCCCTGCTCGTGCCGTTTCCAGAACGGTTGGATCGCATGCTCCGGTGATCGGTCCAGCTCCCTGGCCTGCGGGAGCTGGCCGCGTGGCTCAGCAGCGTTTGCCCGGGAGCGGTCGAGGCGGGTGGCCAGGCGCTCCGCGAGCCGCGGATGCCGAATGTTGCGAGCCGCGGATGGGCCACAGCGCAGCAACATTCGCTGAGCGGCGCGCGGAGGCCTGGCCAGGCCCCGCCCCGAGAACATTGTCAACGAACGCGCTAGTCCTGCCACCAGGCGCCCTTCGTGATCTCCACGGCCCACGGGGTGAAGGGCGGCATGGCCGTCCCGCTGGCGAACGAGGCGTCGTACGCCCAGTTGCGGGTGGGCGCGGTGTACTGCGACCTGGCGGCCTGCTGCCCGTACCGCCAGGCGCCGGTGGCGACCTGGCTGTTCCACAGCGACACGAACGAGCCGGTGATGGACAGCGTCCGGCCGGACCAGTGCTCGTGCAGGCGGGGGTAGTTTTCCAGGCCGCCGTTGTAGCGGCCCGCGGACGTCGTGTCGATCCCGGCGATGAAGGCGGCGTTGTAGGTCGTGTTGGAGGCGGTGCGGGGGCCGCCGCTGTTGACGTTGTTGGCGGCGCTGTTCGCGTCGTTCCAATTGGTCGAGAGCAGGTTCAGCGCGTCGGCGATCACCGCCACCGGCTTCTTGCTCACCGTGTTGAAGTGGCCCTGGAGGTACATCGGGGTGTTAGACACCACGGTCAAGCCGCCGGCGCGCCGGATCTCCGACCCGTTCAGCAGCCGGATCCCCGGCTGCTCGGTGGACAGGGCGTCGTTGCGCGTCGCGAAAATCAAGCCGTTGGCCGGCAGCTTGTTCGTGTAGGGGTTGCCGGGGGTGCCGGGCGGATCGAGCACGCCGTCGCCATCGACGTCATGGTAGCCGGCCAGCCGCCTGAGGTCGATGTTGGTCATCCGCACCCGCTTGCCTTCCCGGTTGTTGTAAAACGTGGTGGAAGTCGTGACGGTGTTCGGCGGGATGTCCACGCCGGGCGTGAGCACGGTCCCGCCGACCGAGACGGTGCCGTTGACCACCTTCATGCCCGCATTCGTGTCGTAGAAGCCGCCGGGCGCAATGGAGCCGACGACCGGCACCGCCCGCCGCGTCACTCCGTGCACGTCGGTTTTGACCGTCCCGGCCCAGCGGGTTTGCGATTCGGTCGCCCAGGCGGGGCTGCTGCTGTCGAGCCCGGCCATCGCCGCGTAGTGCGGCGGGCTGGTGCCGGCTTTCTTCACCTGCACGATCCCGCCCATTGGCGTGCCGGGGCTGTCCTTCCGCTTGTTGAAGAGCTTGCCGACCGCCCGCAGGTAGTCGCAGTTGACGGTCAACAGGCCGTGCGTGCCCAGGTAGACGTCGCTGTTGCTGTGGACGCGTCCGGAGAGCGTCATGTCCGGCCCGGGCAGCCACTCCAGATCGCCGTCGTAGAACACCGCGTGCTGGAACGCGTAGATGATCCGCCGGGAGACGATCTGGTGCAGGGTGACGGCGACTGCGGGATACGCCGGATGGGTCACCGTCGTGGCGACATGGTAGTTCTTCACGAAGACCGAGATGCCGTCCGGATCCGGCACGGTGCGGGGACTCGGCTCCGCCTCGGTGATCACCGTGGCGGCGCTCCGGCCGGAGGAAAACGTCGTCACGAGCGACCCGCTCACCGGATAGCGGGACACGTTCGCCTCGACCTGGAAGTTGGCGATCGCCTGCGCGAAACGGCCGATCACATCCTCCAGCCCGCCCTCCGCGAGATAGAACACGTCATCCTGGAGCTGCTGCCGCTGCTGGTGGCGGTGCGTCGTGAGGCTCTGGCTGAGCAGCGAGCCGCCCAACACGGTGAAGACGACCACCGCCAGGTACGCCAGCACCACGGTCTGTCCCCGTCTGTTACCCATGCGCGTACCCTTAGTTGCGCAGCTTCACGATCTCCGACGAGCTGGCCGACACCGTGCGGCCGTTCGGCGTCCGGGCCTGGAGCGTCAGGCTGACGCGCACCTCGTTCGTCCGCAGCGTGCCGTCGATGCCGCGGTCGGCAAACGCCGCCGCCGTGACCCCGCTCGCCAGCACGACGGTCTGCCCGCCCTGCCGGCGCTGCAGCTGGCGGCTTCCGGCGTCGTAGACATACTGCACCCGGGTCGGGTTCAGCAGGGGGGCGGCCAAGTTCCACTCGGTGTTGCCGACGGCGTCGATGATCAGGCCGTTGCCATCCAGGTCGGTCGGCAGGTAGAAGTCCATCGTCGTGTTCCCGGGCGCAGCGGGGATCGTCGCGTTCGGGGGGCTGGCCGCGGCGGTGCGCGTCGCCGACCGCAGCTCCGACACCATCCGCGTCGCGGCCTGTTGGGCGGCCTCGCGGACGTAGCTCTGGCTCGTCGAGGTCCACCAGAGGTCCATCGTGCTGCTGAGCCACAGGGCGGCCATCAGGCTCATCGACACGAGGATGCCGCCGGCCACCACCGTCTCAATTAACGTGAATCCTACAATGGAGGGACCGCTCCTATTTTTGCGTCCGCTCTCGCGGGCAAAAATAGGAGCGGTCCCGGGACAGCCGCAGCGTTCGGTGGTTTGTCTCATCGTTAGCTCGCTTGGCTCGTCCGGATCGTCGACAGGCGCCGCTGGTACGTGCGGTCGCGGTGGGTCCAGGTGACCTGGACGATGAGCTCGCGCGGGTCCGCGAGAGGGCTGGGCTGGTGCGTCACCGTGATCTGCTCGTTGCTCAACGTATAGCCGCCGACGATGGCGCCGTAACGGTCCGGCCCGCCGCCGACGACGCCGTTCGCCGCGCCGTCCGGAAAGTCCGTCGCAAGCTGCGTGAACGGCGTGGTCTTGACCCGCTCCAGGATGTCGTTCAGATCGCCCAGCGCCACGGCCGCCTGCCGCGCGACGTCGTTCAGGTGGAGGGAGGAATGGTAGGCGCTCAACAGCCAGACCCCTGCCACCATCATCACGACGATCGCCAGCAACAGCTCCACCAGCGTCAACCCGCTTCGCATCGGCCCCCCAAAAGTAAAAAAAGACCCGAGCTGAGAGACTCGCCCGCGTCTTCGACGCGACTGCTGCGCACTCAGGGCCGGGGTCTTGGGCCGGCCCGCGACCATGCGCGTGTCACGGCGTACCTACCTTAAGTATGCCTGATACCTAGAGACTCTTAGCGCTCGCGCCACGCCCGTCGAGCCACCGTGTAAAAGGTGTCAGACACCTTTCGAGCGGGCGTCTCGCCTGGGCAAGGTGTCTGACACCTTTGGGTATGCCTCTGACGCTGAGACCCGGTTCTAGCGCTCGCGCCACGCCCGTCGAGCCACCGTGTAGGTATTCGTCACGTTCGTAGTGTCCGACAGCGCTAGATCGCGGTGGATCGCCGCGCTGCCGCTGACGTTGATCGACTTCGCGATGACGGACCCGAACACCTCGGCGTTGCCCGAGATGGTCAGCGTGGCCTTGGGCCCGTACAGGGATCCGTAGAACTTGTTCGAGCCGGTGATCTGCCCCTCCTCGAGGATCGCCTCGGAGGTTGACGCCATGAGGACGGTCATCGTTCTCGGATTGTCCACGGCCCCCACGACGGAGTTGCCGCTCGCCGTGAGGGAACCGGTCAGGTAGATCGTGACGCTCCCGCTCGCCGTCAGGGTGGCGTTTCCCTGAATGGCCAAGTCGTGGTAGCAATAGGTGCCGGGGGAGAGCGTGGTCGTCGTGTTCCCGGCCACGGTGTAATCCGGGCACGCCAGCCCCTCAGGCACCGAGACGCTGGGCATGGAAAACAGCGTCTCCTGGGAGACGACGTCCTGTGTATCGGAGGGCGGCGTGGTGCCGCCGGTGATGAACGCCGGATCATAGCCGGTGACGACGGAGGCCGGGTCGGGCACCTCGGGCCCCACGGCGAGCTGGCCGTCCACAAAGATGCTCCCGCTGACCGTGATGCCCCCGGCCGACACCCCATTTGTCCCGACATCCCCGTCGGGGCCGGCGTTGTACGCGGGCGACTCCGGATCCTCGTCGTGGTACGGCCCCTTGCGAGAATCGTAGCTGTCCGTGATCGCATTGCCGCTGACGGTGACGTTCTGGCTGCCGAAGAGGGCAAACTGAAACGCAGATTGCGGCGTGAGCAGGAGGATGACCTCGAGCCGGCGCTGCTGCTGCTGGCTGACGCCGCGCGCCGTCACCCGGTACCGCAGCGATGCCACCGGGGTTTGCTCCTCGATCTGAAACGTCCCGGTGCCCAGGGCGGCCGTCAGGATGTCATCCGATGTCTCCGGGGTGCGCAGGTTGCGGGCCGCCTGATCCACGGCGGCCTCCGCCAGATACAGCGCGGAGGAGCGGTGCTCCGTGCGGAACCCGGCATCGGCCTGCCACAGCCCACGGGTCAGGAGGGCGACGCCGCTCAGCATCAGGAAGGTCATCACGCCAAGCGCCGCGATCAACGCAAACCCTCGGGACGACGACATGCTTCCCCCTCAGTTTCGCAGTTGCACGATGCCGCTCGAGGCCGCCGTAATGGTCCTGCCGCGGGACGTCCGCTGCAGGGTCACCTGGGCCCTCACCTCGTTGGCGCCGAGCGAGCCATCCATCGTTTGATCCTGGAAGGTGACACTGGCCACATCCTGCGCGAGCACCCGGCTCGTCGCCCCGGCCACCCGCGTCAGCTGCCGGGAGGCCGCGACGTACTGGTACCGGATCGGGTTCGCGACGTCCCATTCGACCGCGCCCAGGGCGTCGACGATCATCCCGTTGCCGTCGAGGTCCGCCGGCAGGGAGAACGCGATCTGCGTGTTCCCGGGCGGCGCCGGGATGCTGGCATTCGGCGGGCTGCCGGCCCCCACCCGCGTGGCGTGCCGCAGCTCCTTGAGCATCTCCTCCACGGCCATCTGCGCGTGGGTGCGCAGGTCGGCCTGGTGCGTCGAGTAGTCCAGCAGGTCCGCGTGGCGCATGAGGAACTCCATGAACACCGAGGTGCCGACCGCCACGAGGGAGGTCAGCACGACTAACTCCATCAGCGTCAACCCGCGCGGCCGGCGCGGCATCAACTCCGGGGAGGGAATCATCCGCTCGTCCTCACCGTGGAGAGGCTGGCGGTGCGCATCCGGCCCCGGGAGGTCCACGTCAACGTCACCAGGACTTCCAGGCGGCCGGCCGCCTGCGTCGGATACGTGACGGTGATCTGCTGGTCGTCGAGGGTATAGCCGCCGACGAGGGCGGCGTAATCCGTCACCCCGCCACCGTCGACCGCGCCGGCCGGGAACCGCGTCGCGAGCGCGGCGAAGGGCGTGGCCCGGATGCGCTCCATGATGTCCTCCAGGTCATCCGTCGCGCGGATCCGTTCGGTCCCGCTCTCGACCAGCTGGTGGGAGAACAGGTAGGCGCCGACGATGCCGCCGCCCGCGAGGGCAAAGATGCCCAGCGCCATCAGCAGCTCCACGAGGGTAAGTCCTGCTCGTGGCTGATTCGCCTGCCGCGTGACGCCCATGCGTCGCCTCTAGTTCCGAAGCTTGACCTGCGTGGTGAGCGACCCGGACGAGCTGGCCACCCCGCCGCCGGGGATCTTCGACGAGACGACGGCGGTCCGCAGCTTCACAGTGACGGTCCGGGCCGCCTGGTCGTAGGTGAAGGCGGTATCCGCCACGTCAGGATCCATCGCATTGGCCAGCACCCGGCAGCCGGCGAACCCGGCCGGCATCGGATCGAGCCGATTCGCCGTGACGCAGCGCAGCAGCCGCGTGTTCTGGGCCGCGGTGGTCTCGAGGGCGTAGTGGACCCACCCGGTCGGCCACCCGGCGTCGTCGGTGCCCCAGCAGATGCCGCCGCAGAGGGTGGCATCGTAGCTGCGGGCGACCTGGAAGTCGAGCCGTTGCACGCCGGGCGCCGGGATGCTCACGTTGTTGTTGACCTGGCCCGCCTCCCGGAGCTCCTTGGTGATCGCATCGAAGGCGCGGCGCGCCTCCTGCTGCGCCTGCACCGACGCCTCGGCCGAGTAGTACGAGGAGCGGCCGACCAGCAGGATCATCATCAGCGCGCCCAGCACGCCCAGGGACACCCCGGTGACCACCGCCACTTCGATGAGCGTGAAGCCCCGCTGGGTCATGGATCACCGTCGACAGGTGAGGGCGGTGGAGAGCATGGCGGGCGACTCGGTGACATTGAGGTTGCCGCCGAGGCCAGGCGCCGCGCTCAGCACCGCCCCGTTCCAGGCGCACTCGCCGATCGTGCGGCCCCGCTGGCGCCAGCAGACGGCGACCGTCACCGCGAGCGGATCGGTCCCCACAGAGGAGACGACCACGAGCTCATTGACCCCGGGGTTGAGCGACAGACTCTTGCCGCCCCCGCCGACGGCGGAGGTGTCGGCCAGCCAGGCATCCCAGGCGGCAAAGCCGGCCGGCGGCAGCACGCTAGGGCTGAGGCACCCCGCGCCGGTGTTCTGCCGCCGCACCTGCTCCATGACGCGGTTGACGTCGTTCGTGGCCAAGGCCAGGTTGCGGGCATGTTCGTTCATCGTCACCTGTCCCAGGAACACCCCCATGAGCGCCAGGAGGGTCACGACGAGAACGGAGGAGCCGATCAGCAGGTCGACGAACGTCATGCCGGCCTTCGTGCGGTTCCCTGGAACGCGCATCGCGGCGGCCATGTTGCCTACAGCTCGCGCCAGCTTTTGAGCCGGGGCTGCGTCCCGCCCCCACCCCCCTCACCGTCCTGAAGCGCCCGATCGTAGTGGACCACGGCGTTGCTCTTGATCTCGATGGTGCGCCCGATCGCCGCCCCGTAGAGCTTCGCGTTGCTGTCCAGCTTGATGTCGGACAGCGGGGCGTACACCGCCCCGTGGACGACGGCGTTGGATTTCAGCTCGACGGAACCCGCGCCGGTCAAGGCGTCGTCGCCAACCACAAGCTTCAGCCGCGTCGGGATGGACCCGGCCGCCAGGTAGCTGTTGGACTTCAGCTCCACCGCAGGCCCCGCATGCGCCGGATCCCCCTTGACGTAGATCACGATCGTGCAGTCGGCGCAGGTGGTCAGGAAGGTCGCGTTGCTGTCCATCTTGAACTGCTCATTGACGTACAGGGTCACGCTGCCGCTGACCAAGACCGAGGAATTGCTCTTCAGCTCCACATGGGTGTACTGGTACGTGCCCCCGGGGAGCGTCAGGCTCTCGTTGCTGTCCAGCTCGAGCGGGGTGGTGCAGGTCCCTGAGAAGTCCGGGGTCGTCAGCGTTTTCGTCTGCGTGAGCGTGCCTTTGATCCCGGTGATCTGCGCCTGGGAGCCGAGCACGATCCCGGTGCTGACGTTGCCGCCGGGCCCAATGATCGCGTCGCCCTTGATCTTGGCGTTGCTCTCCAACGTGATCGTGCCGGCGTTGATCGCGTTCGAGCCGACATCGCCGTCGCTCGACCGGTTCGCCCCGCCGTAGAAGCCCAGCCGCGAATCGAAGCTGTCGATCGCGGCGTTGCTCTTCAGCGAGATGTCCCCGTTCGCGAACAGCCCGTAGTCGAAGTTCGATCCCGCAAGCTGGACGATGGCCTCGATCTGGCGCGGCGGGTTGCCCGCGGCGTTCGACGGGTAGTAGCCGCTGGCGGTGACGCGCCGCAGCGTCGCGTCCGCCAAGGTGCTGTCGCCGGCCTCGTACGGGGGATCGACATCCACGGCATAGCCGCCTTTGTCCGCGTCGACAGTATCGAGGAGGGTGTAGGCCGCTCCGGTCCAACCGGGGCTGGCGCGCAAGCTGAGGAGGGCTTGGTCCAGGCCGGCCTCGGCCAGGAAAAACGCGCGCTGCCATCCGGCCGACCGTCGGCCGACCTCGCCTTCGTTCAGGCTCAGCGTCAGCACGGTCGCGCCCAACGTCCCCAACAGGAGCACGATCCCGAGCGAGAACAACAGCGCGGAGCCGCGCGGTCGAGTGCGCCGCCCTGGTCCGGCCATCGTCACCAGCCTCCTCCTGAGGTTGCTTGACCGAAACAAAAAACACGAGCCCGCGAACGAGAGGCTCGTGTCTTCAACCGGCAACCCAGCTGTCGCCGGGGTCTTCCTCGACCGGGGTCAGACACCTGACCAACGTTCCGATCCCGTCAGGTGTCAGACCCCGGCTTGCCCCGGGACCTGTGGCTTTGCCTGCCCGCCCGGTTCGGACGAGCAGTCCCGCCTGTCACGACCGCTGGCAGGCGGGCGCCTCCGCCTTACGGCGGATTTGCCCACTCACCCTGTTCGCAGGGTGTCTCTACGGCTTCACTCAAGTATGCCTAACAACAGGAGGTTATCGCAAGGTTACCGATCTGATTCCCGCCAGCTCAGGAGGGTGATCTCAAGCGGATCGCCTCTTCTGGAGGGATTCAAGGCCTCGTCATAGAGGCTCAGGGCTTCGTCGTAATGGATATCCACCTGTCCCCGGACGAGGATGTCCCGGCCCTCGACCGCCCCGTAGAGATCGCCGTTGCCGGACAGTTCCACGGACGCGTAGGGGGCGTTGACTTTTGCGAAGATGGCGTCATCCGCGTTGATCGAGACCTGAGACCCTGTCACATACAACGCGAGGTTGGGGGGGAGATTGTCGAAGGTGCTGATGCGGCCCCCCGCGATCTGAATCTCGTGGTCCACGTAGACCTGGGCTGGACCCGTGAAGACCAGGTGGCTCTTTCCCGTCATGCGAATGTCGCGAAAGCGATACAGGCCCCCTGGCAACGCCACGACGTCATAGCCTGAGAGGGAGAGGGATCCCCGATCAGGGAGCAGTGGAATCTCGACGGGCTCCAGCGCCGCCTTCGCCTGAGCGACGCTCACGGATCCATGAATCGACGTCCACCGCTTCGGCGATCGCCAGAGGGTCTCGTCCGGATCGCTCTGAGGACCTAAGACCACGTCCCCCCTAATCGCGACTCTCCCGAGGAGCGCGATCGCCCGCGCCTGATGCGCATTGGTGCAGAGACGGGTATTGGCCCGGCCCCCGGTCGAGGGGCCTTGGCGGGAATCGTAGCTGTCAAGGCTCGCCTCGTCAGCGCCCCCGCTCTCGAACTGGACCGAACGGTCGCCTAAGATCCCATAGCCGGGGCCGGGCCGCTTCCCAGCCTGGACAACGGCCTCAATGGTGGTCGCGGCATAGCCGAAGGCCGCGGGGTCACTCGACGGGTAGAAGCCGGTGGCGCGAATCAGCCATCGGGAAGGGCCATCGCGGGTCACGTGGACGGCATACCCGCCCGAGCCGCTTCCAAGATCCGTGTACTCGGTGCCGGCGTACCGGGGGTTGGACCGAAGCGCCTGAATGGCGACATCGAGCCCTGCGTCAGCCAGGTGACTGACCCTGGAGCTGTTGAGGGATCGGAGACTGGCTCGTTCCTCCACCGTGGAGCCGGTCAATGCCAGACTACTCAGGGCCGCCACGAGCCCCACGATGAGGAGCGTCAAGGCCAGCATAAACCCTCGTTCGTTAATTGGACTTCCCTCCCTTGGAGGCCAGGCGAGACGCGCTCCTGCGATCACGGCGCCGCCCCAGGCACGATGCGCACCGAATCCGCCCCCTGAAGCGGCGTGCCGGACACGGTGAGACCCCTTAAGACGCCTTGGCGGTCTCCCCCCTCGAACGCGGTCCGCTGCGTCTGAAAATGGCACACGAGATCCGCGCGGCCGTCGCCGTTGACATCTTCGGGTTTGCAAAACGCCAGGCTCTGCTCGCTGCCCGACCGGCCGAAGGTCAGCGTCTCCTGTTTCACCGCGTCCGGCGCCGTGAACCGGCCGGACGAGAGGATGGCCACAGGGATCTTGCCAGCGCTCTTCGGGTTAATGCTGTTCTCGGCGGTGCCGGGCTTGATGTCGATCGTGACCGCCAGCGGGGTCTGGATGGGCTTGATCGCATACTGCAGCAGGAGCAGGTCGGCTTGGCTAACCAGGTTCCCGCCTTCAGCAGCGCTCCTCGACTCCCCGACCACGTACACGGAGGAGCCGATGCGCTGGACGCCCCAGGCCACGTCGTCTTCCCGGCCGCCATGGTAGCGACTCGAGAGCACCGAGCCGTCGGCCGGGTCGACCTCCAGCAGGAACACATCCTGCTTCCCCGCCCCGAAGCTTGCCGTCGCCCCGGTCACATAGAGCCGCTGTCCTTGAGGTGGAATGCGGGCATGATCGTTGAGCGAAATCCCATAGGCGAGGTCATTCGCCGCTCCGCCCCAGGTCGTGCTCCAGAGCAGCGTGCCGGCTTCATCATATTTCAGGATCAGGACGTCATTCCCGCCTTTCGGGCCGTTTTTGACCGCGCCTGCAATGTAGAGATCTCCTGCCGCGGATTGATATCGCCTTGCGGGGACCAGCGCCATCTCCCCCCGCCAGCCTGGAATGAACCCCGGCTGACTCCGTGTCCAGATCAGGTTCCCCGCATCGTCATACTTCCACAGGGCAATCCGCAAGGCGTTGGGGTCAAGGTACGGATAGTGGGTCATGCCCGCGACGTAGACATTGCCGTTGAGGGTGGTGACGGCGCTTCCGAAACTGCTCATGAACCACCCGGTGTTGCCCAAGACGCGGCCCCACCGGAGGGTCCCGGCGCCGTCATACTGGGCCAGGACGGCGGTGTTGTTCACCCCGTTGCTCTGCGCGTAGCCCGAGGCATAGACGTAGTGGGCCGCGCCGATTCGATCCGGGCCGAAGGTCACGCCCAGGAAGGACTCGTTACCCCGGTAGGTGAAGAAGTTGGGTGTTGCGACCCACTCCGCGCCTCCGACCCCCGATCCCGTCGCGCCGGTCAGCGGGAACTTGACCAGCACGCTCTTATGTTCTTTATCCCCCACCCCGTCTTCCGTCTGCGTCCAACTCCGTCCGGCGAAAAAGGTCCCACCGCGCGTTCCGACAACCCCATCGAACACTTCGCTGTTGGGGTTGCCGGACCGATTCGCAACGGCGGGCCAGCGGAACGCCCAATCCAGGACAGGCGTGCCATCCCGAGTCAGCGTGTAGTGGAGGGCGAGCGACTGACCCCCCAAGAGCGCCTCATCGGCTGCCGACAGATACAGGTCAGACGCGTTGTAAAACGAGATCGCCGTCCCGCGTTGGTTGCCGCTGCCTCCATACACGATGGCCTTTCTGAATTCGAGCCCCCCTTGCTCATCCGCGCGACAGACTGATGCCAACACCACCAAGGCGATCCCCGCAGGGAGCGCTGTGATGATCCGCTTCGCCCCGCCCCACGGGCTCAAACCCGTGGCTTCGGGGAATCGCCCTTCGGGGATTCTCTTTCCTCCCCGCACTCCAGTGCGGGGCTTCCGTGGGGCGGGGTTCATGAGTCTCATGGCCGGTGACCTCCTCTGCCGTGCGACACGGGGCGAGAAAAAAAGACACCCCATCCGATCCGCTCGGATGGGGAGTGGCGTGCAGACGACATCCATCGACTTTCGGCAGCCAGGCTACCTTGGCGCATGCTGTAGGCCCTGTGGCTTTGCGGCCCACCCTTTCGGGTAGTGTGCCTTTATCGGTTCAGACGGATTGTCAATTCCTCTGAGGGCGAACGAACTCTGAGGGCGACTTCCTTAAGGCAAGGATACCTGATCTGACACGGCAATTGCAACCCCTGTCAATCACGAGCTGACAATCGCGACGCGCTGTGCGCGTTCGCCAGGAGGATGTGACGTTCTGCCACAGACGATGATCACACGACGCCAGGCTACGGCGCCAGGAGGAGCTTGCCGAAGACGTCCCGGGCGAGCAGGCGCTCCTGGGCGGCGCGGGCCTCGCGCAGAGGGAAGACCGCATCCACGACCGGCCGGAGGACCGTCTTCCCCACAAGCTGCGCAACCATCTCCAGCTCTGAGCGGGTGCCCATCATGGAGCCCAGGATCGACAGGTGGCGCGAGAAGACGTATCGGAGATCCAGCGAGACCGTCGGGCCGGTGGTCGCACCGCAGGTCACCAGGCGCCCGCCCTTGCCCAGCGCGCGCACGCTGCCCTCCCATGTCTGCGGGCCGACGTGCTCGAAGACGACGTCAACGCCCTGGCCGTTCGTCAGGGTCTGGATCCGCTCCTCGAAGGACTCCGTTCGGTAGTTGATCACCTCGTCCGCCCCCAGCCGTTTGGCCCGCTGCGCCTTCGTGTCGGAGCCGACTGTGGCGAACACCGTCGCCTTCAGGTGCTTCGCGATCTGGACGGCGGCGTGGCCGATGCCGCTGCCGGCGGCGTGGACGAGCACGGTTTCCTCGGGGCGCACGTTCGCGCGCGAGACGAGCATGTGCCAGGCCGTCAGGAAAACGAGCGGGAACGCCGCGGCCTCCTCGAACGACAGCCCCGGCGGAATCGGGATGGCGTCCGTCGCCTTCGCCACGGTCAGCTCGGCGTAGCCGCCGTCGACGGCGGCGCCCCGGATGCCGTACGACAGGCAGCGGTTGTCGTGGCCCACGCGGCACCACACGCATGTGCCGCAGCTTAACCCTGGCGCAAGCACGACCCGGTCGCCGGCCGTGACGGTGGTCACGCCGGGGCCCACCTGCTCCACGACGCCGGACACATCAGCGCCGGAGATGTGCGGCAGGCTGATCCGGTAGGCCGGGATCCCCTCGCGGATCCAGCGGTCGAGGTGGTTGATCGAGCAGGCCTTCACGCGGACCAGGATCTGCCCCGGACCGATCCGGGGGTCGGGGACCTCGGCGTATTCGAGGGTGTCGGGCCCGCCGTGCCTGCGGAAGACCACGGCCTTCATGCGGCTTCAAAAAGTGTCAGGCACTTTTCAAAGCGGGAAAAGTGCCTGACACCTTTTTCCTTAGCCCAGGGCGTTGATGGTGGCTTCGAGGTCGTTGGTGCGCAGGACGAGGGCGCCGCTCGCCTGGCCGGCCGAGGCGGTGCAGTAGCCGTACTCGAGGTTGATGCCGGCCTGCGCGAGCCGCTCGGCGATCCCGGCCAGCGCCCCGACGGCGTTCGGAACGTCCATCACGACCACGTCATGCCGCTGGACCATGGCGTGCAGGCGGGAGAGGACCTGCTCCGCCTCCTTGGACTGGTCCACGACGAGGCGGACGATCGCATGGTCCACGGTGTCCAGGATGGACATCGCGAGGATGTTCACCTTGGCGCCGGCCAGCGCCTGGCAAGTCCGGGCGAGCATCCCCGGGCGGTTTTCCATGAAGACGGCGAACTGCGGCTGGATGCTCACCATGGCGCGCTTACCGCCGGTGCCTCGCCTGCTGGCGCTTGAACCGGTTCCACCCCATGACCGCCGCGCGCTGCGACGGGTAGTGCTGGCTGAAGCACGGCGCGCCGTCCACCGACACCACCAGGTGCCAGCGCGCCGGGCTTGCTGCGGTGCGCTCGAGACGGGGCAGAAACGACCGCCCCCGGATCGCGGCTGGTTCCAACGCACGCGCTGCCGGCCCGCGAGTCGGGGGAGCGACCTCGACGCCCTGCTGCGCGACGAGCTGCCGCAGCGTCGAGGGCGGGTCCACAAACTCGACACCGACGTCGTAGAGAAACGGCGGGATGGTCCGCAGGTCCAGCCGCTGGACGACCCACGCGACCCGTCCCGTGCACCGGACAGGGCGCGGCGCGGGCCGTCCGGAGCCAGCCGGGGTCAGCTGCAGGCGCACCAGCGACCGCACCTCCAGCGTTTCGCTCAGGCGAAAGCACAGCCCGCCCTGGCTGATGTTGAGGCTGTCAACGGCCGTCAACCCCTCGGGACGCAGGAGGTTGATCGCAAAGAGCGCCCCGGAGGGGCTCCGGATAAAGCGCCGCCGTTCTTGGATAGCTGTCGTCACCATGGAAGAGGTGTCAGACTGCTCTGTCGAAAAGCCGCTGGGACGACCGCAAGAGGTGTCAGACACGTTTCCCGATGCGAGACGACCGGTCAAAAGGTGTCTGACACCTCTTGCGGTCGTCCCAGCAGTCTGACCCCTATTCTATGGTAGAATGCGCGCATGGGCAAGCGGCTGCCTCCTACTGAGCGCCGAAGCGGCAAGATCCTGCAGGCGCTCGAACGGGCGTACCCGGACGCCGCCTGCTCGCTCGCCTTCCGCAACCCGCTGGAGCTGCTCGTCGCCACGATCCTCTCCGCCCAATGCACCGACGCGCTCGTCAACAAGGTCACCGCGGAGCTGTTCACGAAGTACCGGACGGCCCAGGACTACGCTGAAGCCGACCCGGCCGCGTTGGAGCGGGACCTCGCCCGGGTGAACTTCTACCGCAACAAAGCCAAGAGCATCCAGCGGGCCTGCCGGCTCCTCGTCGAGCGCTTCGGCGGCAAGGTGCCGAACCGCATGGAGGACCTGCTTCAGTTGCCGGGGGTGGCGCGCAAGACGGCGAACGTCGTCCTCGGCAACGCGTTCGGCATGGAGGAAGGCATCGTGGTCGACACCCACGTCATGCGCCTGGCCCAGCGCATCGGGCTCACCGCGCACACGGACCGAGACAAGATCGAGCAGGACCTGATGGCGCTGGTGCCCCGGCCGCGCTGGACGCGGTTCGGCCACCAGATGATCATCCACGGCCGGCGGATCTGCACGGCCAAGGCGCCGAAGTGCGCGGACTGCCCGATCGGCCAGTCGCTCTGCCCGTCCTACAAATGAGGGACCGTTTCTATTTTCCTACCTGCCTGCCGGCAGGCAGGTCGATGGGCTGAGGGAAAATAGAAGCGGTCCCGGGACTATCTCACCGCTTCGACAAGGAACGTCTTGTCTTCCGCGCTGAGCGGCAGGGCGAGGGCGGCGGCGCGCGCCGGCGCGCTCATCTTCTGCCAGGTCTTGCGCAGGATCTCCCGCATCGTGCCGTCGGGCGTCTTCGCTCTGAGATCCGCGAACTGCGTTTCTAAAAAGACGAGGCAGAGCGCGTCTTCCAGCGTCTGCGTGTCCGGATCCGCCCCGAGGCGCCGCTTGCTCATGAGCAGGCGCACCCGCGCGATCTCCTCCTCCGCGAAGCCTGCCTCGCGCATCAGGCCGGCCACCGTGTCGGCGTGGATTGCCTTCAGCGTCTCCCGCCACCGCAGGTACCCGCGGCGGCCCGGCTCGTAGCGGTCCCGCGGGATCGTCCACCGGCGCACGTGCTGCCCGCGCGCCGCGATGCGCAGGGCTTCCGAGGCCTCGGGATTCAGCCGCCGCACCCACGCCGTCAGCCGCTCGGCATAGACGACTTCCCGGGGGCGCGGCACGCCCTCGACGAGCTCGCGGTTCGGATCCTCGCTGTTGAGCTGATCGATGCGGGCGAGGACGGCATTCAGCCGGTCAGGAGACATCGCGCGAGGCGCTCCGCCCGGCCCAGCGAATGGGGGGCACGAGATGGGGGTCGTAGCGCGTGCGGTGGCGGCGCAGCCACCCGAACAGCTCGGTGTACTGGCGGAGGAACCCGTCCACCTCCACGCCGAGGAACGCCGGCCGGTATTTCCGGAGGTACCGGCTCGAGGAGCGGTACAGGCTCATCGCGCCCGGCAGGTTGCCGCGCGACCAGTGGTGGAAGGCCACGGCGGCCTGGATCAGCCCCTTGTAGAAGTCACGAGGACGGCCCGCGGTCTGGCGCCAGAGCTGTTCCAACACCTCGTGACACTCGAAGAACTGATGATGGTTGTAGCGGGCCACGCCCTCTTCGAGACGAGGATCGGGCGGCGGGTGAGGAACGCTAGCGGCCCGCGGCGCGCGCGGGCGGCCGGTGGGAGGCGCCGGAGCGCGCTGTCCGCGTCGTGATCGCTTGGAGGACCGCTTCGATGTGGCCATCCACCTTCACCCTCGGGAAGATCGTCGCGATCCTTCCCTGCCCGTCAATCACGAACGTCGTCCGTTCAATGCCCCAATAGCTGCGCCCGTAGAGCGACTTCTGCTTGTAGACCCCGTAGGCCTTGGCGACCGTCGCATCGGGATCGCTGAGCAGCGGAAACGGGAGGCGGACCTTGTCCCGGAAGCGCCGATGGGATTCCGGCGAGTCGCCGCTGACCCCGAGCACGACCGCGTTGGCGCGGGCGAACGACGCGCGCGCGTCCCGGAACCCGCAGGCCTCTTTCGTGCAGCCGGGCGTGTCGTCCTTCGGGTAGAAGTAGAGCACGACGGTGTTCCCGCGGAACTCCGAGAGGGCCACGGTCCGCCCCTCGGCCGTCTGCAGGGCGAACGCCGGAGCCTGATCGCCCACCTCAAGCGGCATCTACCGTGACTCCCGCAGGACGGCGACAACATCCTCGAACATGGCCGGGTTGAGCCCTCCAGAGAGCGGCACCCCGTTGATGACATAGGTTGGGGTGCTGACCACCCCCGCCCTGGCGCCCTCGGCGATGTCGCGCCGCACCGCGTCCATGGCGTGGCCCGAGTCCAGGCAGGCGCGGAACCGCGGCACGTCCAGCCCCAACCGCGTGACGTCCCGGTCGAGATTGCCGAGATCGTAGTGGTGCCCCTGCTCGAACACGAGATCATGGAACGGCCAGAACCGCCCCTGGTCGTGGGCGCACTCGGAGGCCGCCGCCACCCGGCAGGCGCCGGGGTGCACCATCCGGCCGATCTTGGTGTTGCAGGTCGTGTCCAGCGGGTAATGCTTGAACACAAACCGCGCGTCCTGCCGGTGGCTGGCGAGCATGACCGTGTTCAGCTTCGAGGCGCGCTGGCACGCCGGGCAGAAGAAATCGCTGAACTCCACGAGCTGCAAGGGCGCGCCGACCGGCCCGATCGCCGGATCCTCGCCCGTCTCCACCGTCACGCGGGGCTGCTTCTGCATGAACTCGCGGATCTGGCGCCTGACGCTGCCGAACGCCCCGCGGCTGACAAAGGAGGTGCCGGCGTGCACCGCACCCACCCCCGCCGCGCCCACCACCAGCAGGCTCCAGAACACGACCGCCGTCGGGTGCGCCCGGGACGGGATCAGCGCCGCCAAGGCAGAGCCCACCTGCCCGAGCGCCGCCGGCCAGGGGACGGCCGCCGCGCGCAGGCTGACAGCGAGCAGGCTCAGATTGACGAGATACGTCAGCAGGCAGAAGAGGCAGTAGAAGCGGATGACTGTCGCCTGCACGATCAGGAGGACCCCATCGACGGCCACGGAGACAGCGGCGACCACCAGGATGAGGATGAGCGCGGACGGGGCGGTCTCGGCCGCCTGCGATCCCCACACGGCCAGCGCGAAGACCAGCAGGTAGGCCAGCGCCCCCCAGAACGCCAGCGGGACCCCCAGGAAGGAGCCCCAGGCGCCGGAGGTGACGGCGTGGCAGTTGAACGCGCCGGCGCTGCAGGCAGGCCCGCCCAACAGCTCCCCGCGCATCAGGCCCAGATGGAGGAAGGTGAGGTAGCCGCAGAGGCCGAGCCCGATGAGGCTCAGCAGGGCACACCAGGCCAGTCCCGCGCGCGCGCGCATCAGCGCCTATTTAATCGGGAACGCGGGAGAAAGTCAACGGGTGACAAATTGGGACCACGTCCATTTTCCCATCGAGCGTGAAAGAAAAATGGACCTGGTCCCATTTTACCGGTCGAGCACGCCGAGAGCCGCCTGATACACCTCGTCGACCGAGAGCGAGGTCAGGCACCGGAACTCGATGTCGCAGTTGTGCGCCAGGCACGTGACGCAGCCGACGTCTTTCTGGAGGACGATGTGCCCGCCGCCCAGCGGCCCCCATCGCTGGGGCGACAGGCCGGCCTGGTTGCGCCCGAAGAGCGCGACAACCGGCGTGCCCACTGCCGCCGCGATGTGCACCGGGCCGGAATCGTTGGAGATCAGCAGGCGGCACCGGGCCAGCAGCGCGACGAGCTCCGCCACGCTCAGCCGACCGGCGACATTCACGGCGGGATGGCGCATCCGCTCCGCGACCTCGTGCGCAAAGACGGCGTCGGACTCGCCGGCCACGAGGCAAACGCGCGCCCCCCGCTCGGCCATCAGCCGGTCGGCCACCTGCGCGAACCGCTCCGGCATCCAGCGTTTCGACACGCAGCTCGCGGACGGATGGACCGCCACCAGCGCGTCCCCCTCCCGAACGCCGGACTCGGCCAGCAGCCGCGTCACCCGCTCCAGGGCCTGTGGCCGGATTGGCACCAGCGGCTTCGGATCGCCCGGGGAGATCCCGAAGACCTGCAACAGCTCGAGGGTGTAGGCCGCCTCGTGCCGCGCCCCTTCCTGCTTGCGGTGCGGCAGCCGATGGGTGAGCAGCCACGGGCACTTCCGGTTGTAGCCGATCCGAACCGGAATGCCGGCCAGCCAGGGGATCCAGTGCGAGCGGTTGCTTGGATGCAGCACGAGGGCCGTGTCGAATTCGTAGCGGGAGAGACCCCGCGCAAACCGGACCGTCGCCCGCACGCGGCGATGCCGGCCCTCCTTGTCATAGCTGATCACGTCGTTGAGACACGGGTGCTGCGCGACGACGTCCAGGCAGGCGCTCCGGACCATCATCGCGAGGAAGGCGTGCGGGAACTGCTGCCGCAGCGCCTGGAGCACCGGCGTGGAGAGCACCACGTCGCCGAGCCGGTCGAGCCGGATGACGAGCAACCGCTTTGGAAGAAGCGGTTGAGACGTGAGGCGTGAGGCGTGAGACGTGAGAGAGGCGCGGGTGCTGCTCATGGAGAATGCTCGAGGCCCTGTCTGCTGTCCCCCGTCTCCTGTCTCAGCAGTTGACAGGCGGCCTCGTAGACGTCATCGGCGGAGAGGAACCGCATGCACTCGTGATTGAACCGGCACAGCGGCCGCTCGCAGGGTGCGCAGAACAGCCGGCGGCGGACGGTGCGGTGGCGCGCGGCCGTGGGGCCGTACTTGGCCGGATCGGTGGGCCCGAAGATCGCCACGGTCGGGACGTCGAATGCCGAGGCCAGATGGAGCGAGCCGGAGTCGTTCGTGATGACCAGCGTGGCCCGCTGCATCAGCATGCCGAGCTGGCGCATGGTGACCACGCCCACCGCGCTGTGGGCTCGATGCGTCATCAGCTCCAGGATGGCTTCCACCCAGGCTTCCTCCGCAGGCTCCCCGCTGAAGATCACCTGTGCCGCGCATTCCCCGATGAGCCGGTCCGCGACGCGCGCGAACCCCTCGACGGTCCACCGTTTGATCTGGCTGCGCGCGCCGGGGCAGATGAGGACCAGACGGCGCTGGCCGTCCAGGTTCCACCGCCGCCACAGCCCGTCCACGTGCGCGGCGTCCTTGGGCGACCGCCACACGGGGCTTCCCGGCGCGAGGCCGAGGCCGGGCACCTGGGCCTGCAGCCGCCAGCGATGCCGATCACGCATGTGCCGGATCGCCTTCGGCGGCCGGCGCAGATACCGCCAGGCCGACAGCGGCTTCAGGAAGAACGGATAGATCGTGGAGCGCAGATCGACGACGATCTGGGGGCGGAAGCGCCAGAGCGCCGCGGTCAGCTTCAGGCGCCCCAGCGGCGAGCCAAACTCGTCGGCATCCACGAGCGTCTGGACGCACGGGTCCTCCACGAAGAGCGCCGTCGCGCGCCCGCCGACGACCAACGCCAGGTGGGCACCCGGGTACCGCTGGTGCAGCGCCGCGACGGCCTCGCTCATGAGGATCGCGTCCCCGATGTTCGACAGCCCGATGACCAGCACCCGCTCAACCCCCGCCATTCAGCCTATTCGCTTGACACCAAAAATTTTTTCATATCACCGTGTCGTCTCATAACAGGTGCAGCTCTCATCGAGTATCGTCGGTTTCGGCTGGTCTTGTCCGTAAGCGGACAGCCCTTGACCGATTTGAGGTTCTTCCTCCGGAGTCTCAAGGAGAAGTCGTGATAATTTCCAGCCACCATAGCGCTCTGAAAGCTCTCTGGTCGCGTGGTACTCATGAATAATGGGGGCATTCGAGCCAGAGGGATAACCCCACCACACCACATCTTCTTCGACGCTCACCTCTGTCGGCCGACGTTGCAAGCCATGCTGCGTCCGCCGGCGAATCCCCCGATTCCTCGTCACAATACCGATGGGGCCAAAGAACTCGAATTCCTTTCGCAAGCTCTCCCCGAATCCCACGCCCTCCTTGAACCACGCTGAATCTTGGTCCACGTATTTCAGCAACGTCGCCGAGTCCTCGGCCTCATTGGCTTCGTTGTACTGATCCCATCTTTATCGGTAGGGGAGGGGTTGAAGCTGGACTTCCACGGCTGCCTGTTCAAACTCCGGATCTTTGTGAACTAGCGTGGCGTGGAGTTGTTTCGCTGTCGCCAACACCCAGGCATCGGCCAGCGAGAGCCGATACATGCCCTTCATTCGAGCAGCTAACGCGATCAACTCATCGCTGACGTCCACGCGAGTCACGGGGAGCTGGTGGAAGGAAGCGAGCAGCATGGCCAAGCCATCCTCACCACGCGCTTGGTAGGCCTTATAGCCGGCTTCCATCACACTGAGGAAGCACACATATAACTGCACTTCTCCTCGGCGTCCCTTCGCCAGCCAGCTGCCCACCGCGTCTGCGCCAGGTTCATCACCAGAGAACGTCAACAGCGCTGAGGTATCGAGGAGATAGCGAGGCTTAGTGCCGCCTCTGGATTCGCTGCTCACGCGCTAACTCCTCCCGACGATCCTTGAGCAAACTCTCAGTCAGCCCAAGACCCTTGAACATCCCCCGGAAGCTTTTCACCGCATCGGTGGGAACCGGGACCACACGAATGCCCCCTCCCGTATCCACCCAGACGAGTTTCATGTGGGCCTTCAACCCGTACTTCCTTCGCAGGGCGGCAGGAATCGCCGTTTGTCCCCGTTCGGTAATGGTGGATTCCATGGCTCATCACCTCCTGAACATGAGGCTACATGCTAAAAACATATTTATCAAGCTAAATATAAATACTTGCTTGTATCGAATCCCCCCGCCTCCCTCACAGAACGGTGGGATGCGGCGGGCTGGAGCCATCGTGTCACTCGGCTGTTTCGAGCAGCGAGCGGTAGCGCGCGAGGAGCTGGCGGTCCTTGGGGCGGCCCGCGAGCTGCTTGGATCGCAGCAGCTTCGTCAGCCGGCCGACCTTGACCGGCGTCCCCCGAATCGTGACGGTGACGGCGTCCCGCGCCATCGCGGCAAAGGTATAGCCTGAAACCGCCAGCAACAGCTCAACCATCGGCCCGTCGGGGGCGGTCGCGACGAGCATCCGCCGGTTACGCACGAGCTCGCGCAACGCCCCGGTCTGGAGCGCGCCTTCGGTGGTCCCGCGCGAAAACCCCAGCCGCCCAAGCTGCCCCGCCGCTTTCCGCACATTGGGCAGCGTCGGGTTCACGAAGAGATCGTAGTCCATCGTCGCAAAGGCTTCGGACGGCCGCTGGGCGTAGTAATTGATGCCGGCCATCCCGACGATGACATACTGGACCCCCACCCGATTGAGCGCGCGGATGGCCGCCAGGTACGGATCGGCGAGTCGACGGGCCATCACCGACGAGGCCGGTAGTGGCGCTGCCAGGCCAACAGGACGGCATGCACCCAGCCGAGCTCCGTTCCGTCGACCACGCGCGCTTCTCGAGCCGCCAGTCGCGCCTGGAGCCCCGCGCGGCGAAACGCGGCGCGCTCCCCGCCGTCGACCTCCTCCAGCAGCTCACCCGGCCCGCAGCCCAACGCGGCAGCCAGGCGGCCGAGCGCCCGCAGCGAGATCGCGCGCCGGCCGGCGTCCATCGCCGAGAGGTTCGAGCGATAGAGCGTTAACCGCCGCGCCGGCTCGGCGGGGCTGGTCCCCCGCTCTCGCGCCACCCGCCCGATACACGTCCGAATCCGCATCGTTTAAATGTTATCACAATGTGATCACTATTTTAACCGGGGTGACCGCCCCTGGTGTCCGCAGGCGCCAGCAGGCCGCGGGCCGCCGCCACGACTTCCTCGACGCTGATCGCGTCCATGCCGGGATGCGGGGGCTGCTCCGGCGAGAAACAGGGGACCTGGGGGCAGCAGTCCGGATGGTGCACGACCACGGTCCGCTCCGGGTCGCCCAGCGGTCCGGTGAACGCCGGGGAGGTCGGCCCGTACAGGGCCACGATCGGCCGGAACAGGGCGGCGGCGAGATGGAGCACGCCGGTATCATTCGAGATCACCAGGTGGGCCTGCTCGAGGCAGGCGGCGAGCTGCCGCAGCGTCGTCCGACCGGCCAGCACGACCGCCGGATGCCGCATGCGCCGCTTGAGGCCTTCGGCCAGCTCCACGTCGTCCGGCCCGCCGGTGATGGCGAGGGGCAGCCGGTCGCGCTCCTGCAGCCGATCACCGACTTCCGCGAATCGCTCAGCCGGCCATCGCTTGTGCGGCCAGTTCGCGCCGGGGTGGAGGATGACCAGCGGCCGGTCCGGCCCGAGCCCTTCGCGGGCAAGAAACGCGATCGCATCCTGCCGCTCCGGCTCGCTCACGGCGTAATCGTACGGGCCCGGCGCGGGGGGGTAGCCGAACGCCTCCAGCAGCGCCAGGTAGCCCATCGCCTTGTGCGTGGCCTGATCGGGCGGGCGCACGCGCGTGGTCAACAGCCAGCCGCTTTTGGGGTGCGCAAACCCGATCCGCATCGGGATGCCCGCCAGCGCCAGCAGCAGCGTCCGGGAGAGGCTGCGGCGCAGGATGAAGGCGCCGTCGAACCGGCGCGCGCGCAGCGCCTGGATGAGGCGCCACTTCCCGGCCGCGGTGCGGTGAACGCCGCGCTCGTCGTAATCCACGAGCTCGTCCACGTACGGATTGTGCAGCAGGATATCGCGGCAGGCGGGCCGGCCGAGCGTGGCGATTCGGGCGTGGTGCCGCTCATGCCGCAGCGCCCGCAGGAACGGCGTGGCGAACAGCGTCTCTCCAAACCAGTTGGGCAAGACGACGAGGATCCGATCCATCATCGTGGGCGGACCACTGCTATTTTCCCGCAGTCCATCGACCTGCCTGCCGGCAGGCAGGTAGGAAAATAGAAATGGTCCGTACGCGTCAGGCGGCGAGCACCTCGCGGTAGACGGCTTCCACCTGGTCGATCATCCGCGAGAGACTGAAGCGCTCGCGCGCGCGCTCCCGGGCCTGCCGGCCAAGCTGCGCGGCCAGCGCCGCATCCCGCAACAGGCGCGTGATCCCCTCAGCGAGCGACGCCATGTGCTCGGGGTCGACAAGCCAGCCGGAGCGGCCATGCTCGAGAATCTCCGGCACCGCCCCGGTCCGCGCGGCCACGACGGGCTTGCCCGCCGCCATGGCCTCGATGAGCGACAGCCCGAAACCCTCCGTGCCCCGGATCGGAAAGACGAACACATCCATCAGCGCAAGCGCGGCCCGCGTGTCCGGCGCGCCGGGCAGGATCCGCACGCAGGACGTCAGGTCCAGCGACTCGATCTGGCGCTGGAGGGCCGGCGGGGCCGGCCCGTCGCCGAGGAGGACGACCTGCACGTCAGGCACTTGCCGCCGCACCTGCGCCGCCGCGCTCAACAACACATCGAACCCTTTGACGCGCCAGGCGGCCAGCCGGCCGATCCCGCCGATCACCGGCACGCCGTCCGGAATGCCCTGCGCCTGCCGGGCGCGGGCGCGCTCCGACGGCTCATCGCCGTTGGAGAAGTCCTCGACATCGATCCCGTGATGGATGAGCCGGATGCGCTCCGGCGGGAGCCGGAAGACGGCCAGGAGGTGCTGGCGGACCGGCTCGCTGATCGCAATGGTCAGCGCGCCGGTGCAGGGCCACAGCCGCCGCCCAAGGTTGCGCCGGAAGAACCCGTGCCAGGTCGTCAGGTACGGAACGCCCAGCCGCCGTGAGAGGATTGCCGCGGCCACCTGGCCGACCCGCGTGTGGGCATGGATCAGGTCCACCGGATGCGCCTGCAGACGGCGGGCGAGCTGGTGCGTCGCCAGCCACACCGGCGGGCCGAACTCCGCGCTGGTGGCGAGCGGCACGCGCCAGTGCGTGACGCCGAGGGCGTCCAGGCGCGGCGCCAGCCGGCCGCCGCCCGACGCGACGACCACCGCATGGCCGCGCGCGGTCAGCGCGCCGGAAAGCCCCAGGAGGTAGCTCGTGATCCCGCCGATATTGAGATGCGAGGTGATGTGCACGATGTTCATGCTGGCATGAGCAGACCGACGGCGGCGGGAGGCGACGCATGCGGTGAGCGGCCCGTCGGCAGTCCGAGCGGGCACGGTGTCCCCCCACCTGGCTGGCCCGCCCTGGCGGGCCCAGCGTCCCACCCCCGGCGACGGGTTCGCTTTCGGCGAACCCGAGCCAGGTGGGGGGACGAGCGAGGACTGCCGTCGAGCGACCGGCCGCACGCTGGGCGGCCGGAGCGATGCCGCGCTCGCAGGCCGGGCCGTCCGGCCTGCGAGGGGAGCGCCGAGCCCCAGCTGGAGGCCAGGCGACGCGCGGGAGCCTGGCGACCACCGAGGCGCGGGTGGCCGACCGGAGGCCTGAGCGGCCGCGAAGGCCGAAGGCGCCCGCAGGCGAGCCGGCCCCGCAGCCATGTGAGGGACGTGCGCCGCGACAGCACCTGTTGTCCCTCCACGATTGGATGGCGTATCATGGTACGCGGTCCGCGAGCAGCGACAGCACCGCCCTCAGCACCTCCTCCACGCTGATGCGGCCCATGCAGGCGTGCGTGATCGTCCGGCAGCGCGGGGAATAGCAGGGGCTGCAGAAGACGTCTTTCTTGATCACCAGGCCGGTAAAGGAGGACGCGAGGTGGCGTCGTGGATCCGTCGGGCCGAAGAGCGCCACCGTCGGCGTGCCCATGGCCGTGGCGACATGGAGCGCCAAGGAGTCGTGCGCGAGAAACGCGCGGCAACGTTTGATCACGCAGGCCAGCTCCATCAAGCTGGTCTGGCCGATGAGGATCAGCGGCGGCTGGCTCGTCACGCGGCGCAACGCCTCCCCGAGCGGCTGCTCCTCCGGCCCGCCGGTCACCACGACGCGGATGTGCTGCACGGCCAGCGCATCGCACAGGCGCGCCCAGCGATCCAGATCCCACCGCTTGGTCTTCCACCGGCCGCTCCCCCCGGGGTGCATCCCGACCAGCGCCTGGTCCGGCCGCGGCTCGCCCCCCAGCAGCTCCCTCGCGCGCTGCTCATCGAGGGGTCCCGGCCACAGCTCCAGGCGTTCCCCGTCCAGCGTGATGCCGGCTTCCCGCAGCAGGTGATGCTGGTGGGCCACCGGGGCCATCGCCACCCGCGGCAGGCGCACGGCCTGGTTGAGGAGCCAGCCGTATCTGCGCCGGTAGCCCACGCGGACGGGGATGCCGGCCAGCCACGCCATCAGGTGGCTGGCCCGGCTGTTCTGGAGATCGATCGAGAGGTCGAAGCCGATCCGGGACAACCGCCGGATGAACGCGAGCTGCCGGACCGCGCCCCGGTCCTTGCCGGACGGATCGTAAATGAGCACGTCATCAACGTAGGGGCAGCGCGCCACCACCTCGTAGGCGGAACGGCCGACGACGACGCTGACGTGCCCCTTCGAGAACTGCCGCCGGATGGCGCGCAGGCTGGGCGTGGAGAGGATCACATCCCCCAGGGCGCTGAGCTTCCAGATGATCACCCGCCGGCCGTGCACGCACTCCTCGTACACCGCGAGGGTCCGCTCCACCATGCGGTCGAGAGTCCACTCCTCTTGGACCTTGTGCCGGCCGATGACGATGCACCGCCGGCGAAGCGATGGGTAGGTGATGAGCTGTTCCACCGCATCCGCCAGGGCCACCGGATCCCGTGGCGGAACCAGCATGCCGTTCTGCCGGTCGTCGATCAGTTCCTCCAGCGCGCCGAGCCTCGAGGCGATCACCGGCCGGCCCACGGCGTTGGCCTCGATCACGCTGCGGCCGAATGACTCCGGATACGTGGAGGGCACGAGGACGATGTCCACGGATGCCAGGAGCGACGGCATGTCCTGGCGCACGCCCAGCCACTCGACCTCTTCCCGTAACCGCAGGCGGACCATGAGGTCTTCCAGCGACCGCCGGGCCGGCGAGCCAGGCGCATCCCCGGCGAGACACAGCGTGACCGGAAACCCGCGGCGCACCAGCCGCGCCACGGCGCGCAGCGCCACCTGCTGCCCCTTGAGCGGGCTGAGGCGACTGAAGATCCCGAGCCGCCAGGGCCGGTTGCGCACCGGTGCCGGCGGCTGGAATCGGAACTGCTCCAGATCGACGCCTCGGGGGATCACGCGCAGCCGCGCGCTCGGTACATGGAAGCGCTCCGTCAGGTAGCGGGCCAGCGCCTGGGACGGCGCGATGACACACCGGCCCCACGCCATGACCTGCGAGCCGGGGTGCGGCCGGTAGAACCCGTGCGCGGTCGTGAGGAACGGCCGCTGCGTCTGTCGCGCCGCGGCCCAGCCGATCCAGGCGGGCACGCGCGAACGGGCATGCACGAGATCGACGCCGGTGTGCCGGATGACGTCGGCCACGGCCGGGACGCACGCGCCCATCGTCCTGAGCGATTTCGCGTGCACCGGCAGCGCGTGGTGGGTCGCGCCGAGGGCGACCAGCGGCTCGACCAGCGCGCCGCCCGCGGAGATCACGCTCACCCGGTGGCCCCTGGCGATCAGCCCCTTCGCCAGGTCGAGGACGCCGCGCTCCACGCCTCCCACGTCCAGACCCGGCAGCAACTGGAGAAGGTGCATGAGCAGGTAAGTGGCTAAGTGGCGAAGGGGCGAAGTGGCCGAATGGATTCGGAACTCACTTGGCCACCTTGCCACTGCGCCACTGTGCCACTCCCCATAGGTCTCCTCAGAGCAGACGGGCGACCGCCTCGCGGACCGCGGCGAAATCATCGGGTGGAGTCGGACGAGGGGCGGCACGGAGCGCGCGCTGGATGGCCAGGGCCAGTTCCGGCACGAGCACGAGCGTCAGGGAGCCCTTCCCGGCCAATTGCCGGAGGAACCGTTGATGCCTCGTCAGCCGGCCGGCGCCGGCCCCGCCTGCCTGCCTGCCAGAGGCAGGCGCAGGCAGGCGACGCGGCGGCTCCACGACGAGGACTCGCCGGCCGCTCGCGCAGGCCTCCGAGACCATGGAAATGCTCTCGCCGGTCACCACCGCGACATCGGCCGAGCCCAGTAGGCCGTCCATGGTGCCGTCAATCGGATCGCGGCTCGCGATGAGGAGCAGCCGGCAGCGGGGATGCCGGCCGAGGCGCTCCGCCAACAGCCGCTCCACGGAGGCAGCGGTGCGGCGCGACGTCGTCGCCAGGCACCAGCCGTCGGTCGCCTCGCAGGCCATGGCGACCTGATCGATCAGCGCCGACGCGAAGGCCGGGGACAGCGCGTAGTGCGGCGTGTCGCCCCCGAGCAAGATCGCCACGACCGGATGCGCGTGGGTCGCTGGCGCGTCGACCGGTCCCGGGTGCCGAAACTGCGGATGGGCGCGCAACCGCTCTGTCGCGCGGCGCAACTGCTCTTCAGAGCACGGGGCGACGAGGGCGCCGGTGGTTTCCACCACGTTCGCCCGCGGGGCCAGCTGGTCGTGCGCGGGCGCGATGACCAGGTCGAAGCGGCGCACGGGAAACGGGCTCGGCTTCATGATGACCACGGACCGGCACCGGGACTCGCCGCTCCAGAGGACGTTGACCGGCGTGGCGGCGGCTCCGCAGGAGACGATGAGATCGGCATAGCGGCCAAGCAGCGCCGACGCGGACTGCGGCGTGAGCGTCCAGGCCAGGCACCGCGCGGCCCCCCACCCCCGGGGGGCGACCCAGCTCCAGAGCAGCGCCAGCGCGCGGGCCAACGGGCTGCGGTAGCGGATCTCCACCACCTGATGGATCAGCGCGGGGTGATGCTGCCGCAGGGCGTCCTTCGACTGTCGCTCGGGACCGCCCTGAGCAAGCGAAGCGAGTCGAAGGGCGTCCACCACCGCCAGTGACTGCTTCAGATGCCCCGCCTTGCCGTCGCTCAGCACCAGGACCCGACGCGCCGGCGTGTATTTCCACCGCTTGTGCATCCACAGCCACTGACCGGGCTCCTCGCGGAGATGCCGCTCCAGCGCCGCCGCAAACGCTTCCAGGCCCGCGCGGATCGCAGCCTCCTTCGGCGCGCGCGGATCGAGCGTGATCGGCGGTTCGACCACCAGCCGATGCACAGGGCCGCGCACGCGGTGGAGGAAGGCCGGCACGATCACGGCCCCGTTGCGGCGCGCCAGCTCGAACGGCCCTGTGGCGAACAGGGCCGGACGGCCGAAGAAGTCGACGAACACCCCCTGGCGGCTGGCCTGGTCCCCGACGATGCCGACAAGCTGGCCGCGTTCCAACGCGGCGATCAGCCGCCTCATCGCCCCGCCTTTGTGGACGATCGTGCAGCCCTTCGACTCGCGGTATGACACCAGCAGCCGGTACAGCTTCGGCAGCTTCTCCTGGGCGCGGGCCAGGGCGACGACCGGATAGCCATGCAGCGCGGCGACGATGGAGCCCAGCTCCCAGTTGCCGAAGTGGCCGGTCAGCAGGATCACGGGCTTGCCCGATGAGACCGCCTGCTCGACGTGCGCGCGGCCCTCGACGCGGACGTAGCGCTCGCAGTAGGCCCGGTCGATCACCGGCAGACGCAACAGCTCGATGACGCTGGCGCCCATCTGCCGGTAGCACGCGCGGATGAGCCGGCGCTCCTGCGACGGCGACAGCGCGCCGTCGAACGCCGCGCGCAGGTTGAGCCGGCCGATCCGAACCCGCTTGGGGTTGAGCCACGCCGCGGCCACGCCCGCGCGCTCCCCGAGCCACACCGCCACGGAGGGGGGCAGCCGGCACAGCAGGCCGCTGGCCAGCTTAACCAGCGTACAGGCGAGCCAGTCGAGCATAGAGCTCCTCTTTGCCGCTGAGAAACGTCATGGCGACTCCCAAGATCCACACCGGCACGCGGCTGGGCGGATGCGCACGCGCGAGGCGCTCCAACCGCACCCAGTCTTTCTCAGTCGTGAGGATGGCGTCCGCGCGGTCGGCCTCGGCCTTGGCGAGCACCGCCAGCCATTCCGCCGGCCGATAGGCATGGTGGTCCGCAAACGCCTGATGCCAGAGCCTGGTCGCGTGCAGCCGTCCCGCGGTCGCCTCGAACCCGGCCGGATCGCCGATGGATGACACCAGGCCCACCCGCGCGCCGTCCAACCGGGCAAGCGGCAAGTCGGAGCCGCTCACCCCGTCGCGCAGCGACGTCGGCTGGTGCGCGGCGGTCGCCAGCACCGCGTCGGGATTGACGGCGCGCAGCCGCTCCTTGAGCGCGGCCAGCGTCTCCATGGCCTCGTCAGCTTTGGTGATGACGATGATGTCCGCGCGCCGCAACGCTGTGAGCGGCTCGCGCATCGGCCCGCGCGGCAGCAGGTCCCATCCCCCGAACGGCGTGCGGGCGTGCACCAGCACGAGGTCGCAATCCCGATGGAGGCGCCGGTGCTGGAAGCCGTCGTCCAGGATCACGGTGTCCACGCCGAACGTCCGGCACGCGAACCGCCCGGCGCGGTCGCGGCGGGCACCGACGACGACCGGCAGTCCGGCCACGTGCTGCGCCAGAAGCTGCGGCTCGTCCGCCACACCACCTGCCTGCCGCGCCGATGACCGGTCGTCCCGGGCGTCATGGCGCGGCGCAGGCAGGTCCTGCCCCTGCAGGGGTCTGACCCCGAAGGTGTCTGACCCCAGCCCGGACACGCGCAGGCGCCCCTCCTGCCACTGCACCCAATAGGGGTCCCGTCGGCCGCCGTAGCCGCGCGAGAGCACCGCCACGCGCCTGCCCTGCGACGCCAACTGGGCCGCCACGCGCTCGACGCAGGCGGTCTTGCCGGTCCCTCCCACCGTCAGGTTCCCGACGCTGATCACCCGGCAGGGCAACCGCACGCGCCGGGCCCAGCCGCGGTCAAAGGCGGCGTTGCGCACGCCGATCGCCGCCCGGTAGGCCAGCGATCCGGCGCGAAGGAAATGGCACGCCAAGGCGTCCGTGAAGGAGTGCGGATGGGGCTGCGTGGCAAGACGCCACCAGGCGTCGTGCAGAGATGGCCGCATACCGTCCATTCTACTTCTACGTCGTCGAAAAGGGGAGCGCCAAAAAGGTGTCAGACACCTTTTAAAGCGGGAAAAGTGTCTGACACCTTTTTGGCGCTTACGGGGTGAGCGTGAGGGTCTGCAAGAGGCGGGCAAAGGCGGCTTGGGCGGTCGGGGCGGCCTCGGGGGTCGCCATCCAGCTCAGCTCATAGAGCCGGCCGTCTTTCTCGAAAAACAGCCGCTGGCTCTTCACCGGCACCGGCGTGGACCGGGCGGGCTCCCAGGGCAGAGACAGGGTGCCGCTGAGATCCAACTGCGTGGCGGTCACGCCTAACAGGTCGATCTGCTGCCGCTGGTCGATGCGAAACGTGGGCATCACGGTCTGCTCGTACGACTCGATCATCTCCGCGAGGGACGCATACCGGCCCCCCTCCACGTGCGGAGGGATCGCCCGGACCGACAGGTAGGTCCGCAGCCGATCGTCCAGCGAGGCCGGGCCGTAGACCTGCACCTGCGTGTAGGCTTCCTGGGTCCCGCGCGAATCCTCGACCTCCCAATCGGCCGGGTACTCGAAGCGAACCGGCAACTGCGGCTGCGTGCTCTGGTAGACGGCGAAGGACATCTCGGCCATGCTGCGCGGCTCCCCGAGGAGGCAGAGTGCTGCCGCGAGTATCATACCAAACTTCATTCGCTGATGAGCAGGCATGGCGGGTTATCCTTGGCGGCGACGCGGCCCGGTGGAGTAGCCGAAATCGCTGGCGAGGATTTCCTTGCACCGGGCCTCGCCCTGCGCCACGCAGGCGGAGCCGGCATCCAGGTTGTCATCCGTCTGGGCCCCCTTGCTGGTGTCCCACACCGCGGCCCCGGCGACGAACGACTGATATTCGATGTCCACCGTCCGCGGAAAATTGACGAAGTCATCGTGGATGCCGTTGAATTTCTGGTTCACATGCCAGGCCTCATGGGCGAAGATCGCCGCGATGACCTCCTTGGTCTCCGTGGCCAGCACGAGCTCGTCAAAGACCAGGTAGACGGGGCGCGAGGCGTCAAACATGCCGTCCGACTTGATGGACGAGAACACCGCGGCCAGCGCGCCGATCGTCCCCAGCAGATCGGCGACGAGGACCGGCACGCCGAACACGCTCACGTTGTTGACGATCTCGGCTATCGCCCGAGACACCATTGCGCCGGCGGAAAAATCGAACAGGCTGAACGTGATCGGGGACGTCACGAGCAGGTTCCGGGCGGCATCGAGGAGGATCTGTTCCGTTGCCGTCGGATCCGAGGCAACCACGCCGAATCCCAAATCCACCGTCCCGGTGCGCGGCCGCACCCCGCCGCCGCCGACCGCCCCACCGCCCGCTCCTCCCTCTTCGCCTCCTGCACCACCGCCAGCCGGGCCGCCGCCCCCAGGGCCACCCGTCCCGGCCGACCCGCCACCTCCTCCGCCGCCTCCGCCGCCGCCTGCCCCACCCAGACCAGGAGCCCCGCCACCACGGCGGCCAGGTCCCCCAGACGATCCAGGCCCGGCTCCACCAGGGGGGCCACCGGCCTGGCCTGGCCCGCCTCCTGCCAGCCCTGGCGGAAGCGTCGGCTCGCCCTGTTCAGGGGTGAGGTTGGCGAGCGCGAGCTGGGGTTCAGCACCCCTGGAGGCAGCTCCCCCGAAGAGATCCTGGAACGCACGGGAAAGCGGCTCAACGAACAGCACCAGGCTGGTGACGACGAGGGCCGCGATGACGAGAAATTCGAGGATCGCCTGGCCTGACCGACGCGTGGGCTTGGGTGGCTGACGCAACTGGTGCATCATTATGGGGGTGCTCCTAGCTTACCTGATGGGCCAGGCGCCATCAAGGGGGCCAAGAGGGCCATGGTCCGCTGCACCGTCCCCTGGCAGCGTTGGATCAGCGCCTGCGCCCGCTGGCCCATCGCCTCCGCTTGCCCCGGATTGGTCACCAGCTGCTGCAGCACGGCTGCGAGCTCCTCGTCCCGGGTCAGCTGCCTGGCCGCCTGATGAGTGACGAGCTGCTGGGCGATCTCATCGAAGTTGTGCATGAACGGCCCGAAGACGACGGGCTTGCCCAGGCTGGCCGCCTCGAGCGGGTTCTGGCCGCCATGGGGGACGAGGCTGCCGCCGATGAACGCCACGGTCGCCAGCCCGTAGTAGCGCGGAAGCTCCCCGAAGCGGTCCACGAGCCCGACGTCCCAGCCGGGCCCCAGCGAGGCTGAGAGACGAACCGGCGTCAGCCCGTGCTGGCGCACGAGGGCTTCCACCTCCGCCAGCCGCTCCAGGTGGCGCGGCGCGAGGATGAGCCGGATGCGCCTGCCGTGCGCGGCGCGCACGATCTTGAACGCGTCCAGGAGCGGTTCCTCTTCCCCCCGATGCGTGCTGCCGGCGACAATGACGCGATCGCGCCCATTGAGCCCGAGCGATGCCGCGGTCTCCGCGATCGCCTGCTCCGACGGCCGGGTCCCCACGCTCGCATCCCACTTCAGGCTGCCAGCCACCTGCACCTTGCCGGCGGGCGCACCGAGCGCGATCACCCGGGCGGCATCCGCCTGGCTTTGCATGAGGAACACGTCGATCTCCTGCAGGGTGCGCCGCAGGATCGGCTTGACCCATCGATATCGGCGAAACGCGCGCGGGGAAATGCGCCCGTTGACCACCGCAATGGGTACGCCGCGCGCCTTGACCGAGCGGATCACGGTCGGCCAGAACTCGGACTCCACGAGCAGCAACAGCCGCGGCCGGATGGCCTCAAGCGCGCGCCGGACGCACGGGCGCAGATCCAGGGGGAAGTACATCGCGACCCCGTGATCCTTCGCGACCGTCGAGGCCAAGGCAAACCCGCCCGGCGTGATGGTGGATACGGTGAGCGGATCGCCGGTGGCCTCGGCCAGCGCCGCCGCCAGCGGCCGCACCGCTTGCACCTCCCCGACGCTCACGGCGTGGATCCAGACCGATGGGTGGCCGCGCAGCCGATCGCTGACCTCGCGCGGATAGCGCCCCAGCCGCATGCTCCAGCCGCGGTGCGGCAGCCGGCGGCGCCAGACCGCCTTGGGCAGATAGAGCAGCAGCCCGACGAGGAGCACGACTTCGTAGAGGAGCCACAGTCCCGGTGCCAGGCACCATTTCGCCAACCGTCTCCTCATGGGCGAAATGGAGCCAGGCACCGAGCTGTTAGGCTCGCGGGTGGGCTTGCTCATAGACTTTTTTCAGCCGCTGCGGCGTGATGTGGGTGTAGATCTGCGTCGTCGAGAGGCTGGCATGGCCCAGCAGCTCCTGGACGCTGCGCAGATCCGCCCCGCGGTCCAGCAAATGCGTCGCGAAGCTGTGCCGCAGGCTGTGCGGGCTGATGGAGGCGGGCAGGTGCGCGGCCTGGACGTAGCGAATGAGCAGCCGGTCCACCTGCCGGACGGTCAGCCGCGTGAGCTTCTGGCTGACGAACAGCGCGTACGGCGTCTTGAGCTGTTTCTGCTCCGGCCGCGCCTTCAGGTAGCGGCGGATCGCCGCCAGCGCCGTGGAGCCGATGGGGCACAGCCGCTCCTTCTTCCCCTTGCCGCGGACGACCGCCGTCTCCGAAATCTCGTCGAGATCCTCGAGGTTCAACCCGACCAGCTCGCTCACGCGCATCCCGGTGGAGTAGAGGGTCTCGAGGATCGCCCGGTCGCGCAGAGCCTGCCACGTCCCTCCCGCCGGCCGCTCGATCAGCTGGGCCATCTGGCGCTCGTCGAGAAACGAGGGGAGCCGCTTGTCCAGACGGGGCGTGGGAATGGCCGCGGCCGGGTTGCGCTCGAGCGTCCCCTCGCGGCAGAGAAAGCGAAAGAAGCTCCGCAGGCACGAGAGCTTGCGCGCGATCGTCCGGCGCGCGCGCTGCTGGGTGCTCAGGTGCGCGACGAACTGGCGGATCTCCAGCGGCCGGATGTCCTGTGGGCTGCGCCGGCCGAGAAACGCGAAGAACTGCTCGAGGTCAAGGGCGTAATTCTGACACGTGTACGCGGAGGCGTTCCGCTCCGCGCTGAGATAGCGGAGGAACCGTTCAACCGGAGCCGTCTTCGCCACTCTTCACTCGCCCCCCGCAAACGGTGTCTGACACCTTTCAAAGCGGGAAAGGTGTCAGACACCTTAGGTCGCTGGCGGCCCGCCGTTCGCCTCGCTGGTCGTCGCGCCGTTGGGCGCCTGGTCCAAGCGCCTGGTCGTGTACCGGCACGCGGGGTAGTGGGAGCAGCCGTAGAAGTGCCGGCTGCGGGCGCGCCGCTCCACCAGATCGCCGCCGCAGCCGGGCTGCGGGCACTTCACCCCCGTGGGCAGCGGCTTGGCGTTCTTGCAGTCCGGGTAGCCGGAGCAGCTCATGAACTGGCCGAACCGGCCCCACTTGATCACCATGGGCTTGCCGCACTGCTCGCACGTCTGGTCCGTGGGGATCACCTCGCGCTTGACGTTGCGCATCTTCTCCTGCGCGCTCACCACCCGCGAGGAGAACGGCGTGTAGAAATGGCGCACGACCGACACCCACTCCAGGTCGCCCTCCTCGATCCGGTCCAGCTCCTCCTCCATCTCGGCGGTGAACTTCAGGTCCATGACTTCCGGGAAATGCTCGATCAGCATCTCGGTGACGATCCGGCCGAGCGACGTCGGCACGAGGCTGCCGCCGGTCCGGCGGACGTAATCGCGGCCGACGATCGTCTGGATCGTGGGCGCGTACGTGCTGGGCCGACCGATGCCCTGCTCCTCGAGCGCCCTGACGAGCGAGGCGTCGGTATACCGGCGCGGCGGCTTGGTGAAATGCTGGGACGGCGTCACGTCCAGCAGCGTCAGCTTGTCACCCCTGGCCAGCGGGGGCAGCTCAGCGGCCTTGGGCGCATCCTCGTCGCGCGGCTCCTCGGCCTCCTGATAGACCTGCGTCCAGCCCGCGAAGAGGCTGGTGCGGCCGATCGCCTTCAAGCCGAACGGGCCGGCGGCGATCTGGGCGGTGACCACGCGATCCACCGCGTCCGCCATCTGGCTGGCCACGAACCGCTGCCAGATGAGTTGGTACAGCGCCCGCTGCTCCTCCGTCAGGTAGGTCGTCAGCAACTCCGGGGCGCGCGCGACGCTGGTGGGCCGGATCGCCTCGTGCGCTTCCTGGGCGCTCTTGCGCGACTTGTAGGCGCGCGGCTGGGCCGGCAAGAAGCGCTTGCCGTAGCGCTTGCCGATCAGCCCGCGCACGGCCTGCAGCGCCTCCTGGGCCACCCGCACCGAGTCGGTGCGCATGTACGTGATGAGCCCGACTGGACCCTCCCCGCCGACCTCCAGCCCTTCGTAGAGCTGTTGCGCGATGCGCATGGTCCGCGCCGAGGAGAACCCCAGCTTGTTGAACGCCTCCTGCTGCAGCGTGCTCGTGGTAAACGGCGGCTTCGGGTAGCGCTTCTGCTCCTTTTCCTCAACCGACGCGACGACAAACGACTGCCGCCGGAGCTCCTGGGCGATGCGCGCGGCGTCGGCCTGGGTCTTCACGTCCGCCTTCTTGCCGCCGATGGTGTCCAGCTGCGCCGAAAACGGCGGCCCGCCGCTCGCCTTGCGCAGCGCCGCGTCGATCGTCCAGTACTCCTGCGGCACGAACGCCTCGATCTGCGTTTCGCGGTCCACGATGAGCCGCAGCGCCACGGATTGCACCCGACCGGCCGACAGCCCCCGCCCCACCTTCTTCCACAGAAGCGGCGACAGCGAGTACCCAACCAGCCGGTCGAGGATCCGCCGCGCCTGCTGGGCGTCGACCTTGCGCAGGTCGATCTTCCCCGGGCGCGCCAGCGCCGCCTTCACCGCGTCCGACGTGATCTCATGGAAGGCGATCCGGTAGATCTTGCGCCCTGCCTGCTGCCGCGCAGCGGCAGGCAGGCCATCGCGCGACGCCGCCTTGCGGCTGGCCGGCTTCTTGCCCGCCGCGGGCTTGCCGTCCGCCTTCTTGGCCTGGGCGGCCTCATCGTCGCGCAGCAGCCGCTCGAGGTGCCAGCTGATCGCTTCCCCTTCGCGGTCCGGGTCCGGCGCGAGGTAGATCGTCTCCTTGTTGCGCGCCTCCGCCTGAAGCTGCTTGGCGACCTTCCGGCGCTTCTGGATGACGATGTAGTGCGGCGCGAAGTTATGCTCGATGTCCACCCCCAGCCGGCTGGCGGGCAGGTCGCGCAGGTGGCCCATCGAGGAGGTCACGTCGTACGCCGGCCCCACGATCCTGGTGATCGTGCGCGCCTTCGCCGGTGATTCGACAATGATGAGGTTCTTCGCCATGGCTTACGTCCCGCCGCCCACAAACTGTACGAGCTCCACCTGATCGCCGTCCCGCAACGTCGTCGCCGGATGCTGGGCCCGCTTCAGGATCGTGAGGTTGACCTCCACGACCACCCGCTCAGGCGCAACCTGCAACCGCTCCAAGAGCTGCGCAACCGTCATGCCCTCAGGCAGCTCGCGCCGCTCGCCGTTCACTGTCACCTGCATCTGAGAGAGTATACCATGCACATCCCATCAACACCTCAGGCGAGTGGCATCGGGCAACAGGTGTCAGACACCTTTCCCGCTTTGAAAAGTGTCTGACACCTGTGAGCCGCGACCCTGGTGGTGTGACGAGTCCTCGCGCTTCACAAATCGCTTGCCTGGCAACTGCGTCACGGCGTGCTTGAGCTCCAGGCTCAGCAACGCCGCGGCACAGGCGGCAGCCGGCAGCCCGGTCGCTGACGCCACGGTATCCACATCGAGCGGCTCGCCAGCCCGCAGCTGCGCCAAGAGGCGTTGCTCCTCAGCGCTCAGGGTCGGTGGGGAGGCGACAGCCCTGTCCGCAAGACCCAGCTCCTCCACGATGTCCTCCGCGCAGGTCACGAGCGTGGCGCCTTCTCGAAGCAGTTGGTTGGTGCCTTGAGCCGTCAGGGTGGTGATCTTCCCAGGGACCGCGAACACCTCGCGCCCCTGCTCCAACGCGCAATCACAGGTGATGAGGGCCCCGCTGCGCCGCGCGGCTTCCACCACGACCACCCCGGCCGCCAGCCCGCTGATCAGCCGATTGCGCCGGGGGAAGTGCTGCGCCCGAGGCGCCATGCGCATGGGATACTCGGAGATGAGCGCTCCGCTGGCCGCGATCTGCTTGGCCAGCGCGTCGTGTTCGGGAGGATAGATGCTCGCCAGGCCGTTTCCCAAGAGCGCCAGCGTCCTTCCCTTGGCCTTCAAGGCCCCTCGGTGCGCCGCGCCGTCAATCCCGCGGGCCAGGCCCGAGACGATGACCACCCCTCGAAGGGCCAGGTCGTAGCTGAGCCGCTCCGCCACCTCCACCCCGTAGGGCGAGGCGTGACGGGACCCCACCATCGCCACGACGGGCTCGGACTCCGCGGGCAGCGTCCCGCGCAGATAGAGCGCCAACGGCGGATCGGGAATGTCCCGGAGCGGCTTGGGATAGCCGGCGTCGTCCAGCGTCACGATCTGCACCCCGGACCGGCCCGCCAACGCCAATTCGTCCGCCAAGCCCCGCGTGTTGCGGCGTCCGGTCGCGATCTGGTGGGCCAGGAGCGGCCCGATGCCGCGCACCCGCTGCAGCTCCGGGACCGCGGCCCGCCAGAGGCGCTCCAGGCTCCCAAAGTGCTCCAGCAGCCGCTTGAGCCGGAGCGAGCCGATGTCCGGAATCAGGTTCAACAGGATGTAACACTCTCGGTTCGTCAGCATCTCGTCCTTCAAAAGGTGTCAGACACCTTTCAAAGCGGGAAAGGTGTCTGACACCTTTTTGGCTAGCGTCGAGCGCGCGAGAGCGGGGTGACCAGCAGCAGGCGGGCGCGGTCGTTGAAGCTCATGAGGAACCGGTCGAAGAATCCGGCGCGGCCCATGAGGTTGAAGCCCATGCGCAGCGCGTCCGAGAAGCCGGCCGGCACCGTGAACTCCTCGCCGGCGAACCGCACCTTGATGCGATGCAGGTAGATGGGCAGGACGCTGCCGTTGCCCAGCGTGGCGTAGCGGCGCGTCGCCCGGGTGAGCTTGATCCCCAACAGCTGCGCCACATCGACGTGGAAGATGCTCCACGACGCGCCGGAATCGACATAGGCCTGCAGGTAGAGCCAGCGGTTGCCGGTCCAGGCCTGGAGGTACACGATCGGGGCGTAGTGGCCCTGCGCGTTCTTCAAATACGGAAACTCCACCCGGCGCAGGCCGAGGGGGGCTGAGGCGGACCGCCGGCGCGCCATCACAACGCGGTGAGCGACTCCTCCGGCAGCGGGATATAGTAGATGCCGGCCTCCCGGCCTCCGCTCAGGCGCGCCCGCTGGAACGCCGCAAGCTGCGTCTGCCCGCAGGCCACAATCCGGTTGTCCACCACCACGACGTACTTGCCCCCGTAGCGGGTGGAGAGATCGCCCGTATGTTCCAGCAAATACTGCCAGCTCTTGCAGACATAGGGGCTGACCTGCTCCCAGATGCGGTCCACCACGTCGTCCACTGAGAGGTCGCTGGTGTCGATCGTGAGGTCCGCCTGGGCGTACGCCTTGGCGCGCCGGGCCAACAGCGCCTGGATCGTCGCCAGCGGATCGCGGCTGCCAGCCAAGAGCGGCCGCGACGCCAGCCGCGGCCTGACCCGCTGCAGGATCACCGGCGGCCTGGCCGTCAGGCAGATCACCGGGCCGCTCACCCGCAACAGCGCCCGGTTCTCCTCATCGACAAACGCCCCGCCGCCGGTGGCGATGACCTGCTGGCGGCCGCGCACCAGCCGGCGGATCCAGCGCCGCTCCAGCCGCCGGAAGACCGCCTCCCCCCGCTGCCGGAACACCTGGGCGATCGGCATCTTGGCGCTGGCCTCGATGAGCTGATCCACATCGACGAACCGCCAGCCCAGCCGCTTGGCGAGCCGCCGGCCGGCCGCGGTCTTGCCGGTGCCCATGAACCCGGTGATGATGACATTCATCGTTCCACCTGCTGCGGGTCTGTGCCGGCTGCGGGGAGGCGACGCGTTCGGTGAGCCGATCCCGCAGCCAGCGAGCAGAACGGCGGGGTCGGCGAACTCATTGCGCGAGCTCCCGGACGGTGTAATGGATGAGCCGGTCGTCCGAGCCGAACCAGAACTGCAGCTCAAAGTTGCCCGGCGCATCGCGCTTGAGCGCCGGCCGCAGCGGCACGTAGATGACGCGCTCCGGTTGCAGGTAGGCGGCATGGGAGAGGCCGGAGGCGTCGAGGAACGCCATCACGTCGTCCAGCGACGACCCCAGCGGCAGCACGGCCCTGATCCGGGCATCCACCTCGTCCAGGACCATCACCGGCTTCTTCTCAAACCAGCCCATCCCCACCAGGCACACCGCCGCGTACGCCAGCGCCAGACGCTTCATCCCACAACCTGGGCGTGGGCCGGTTCGCACATGCCAGGTCGCTGCGACCGAACCGGCCCGGGGTCGCGGACGCCTGTCACCAATTCTTGTGGGCGACCCGGTGTGCCACAGGCACACCCGCCCAGGCTGTGGGATCATCTGCCCACCTCCTCAGAAGGAGTGGACGTACCGCCGCCAGGCTCGGACATCCCGCACGAGCTCACGCACGCGATCGCCGCCGAACTTGTCGAGGAGGGCCCGAGCCAGCTCAAAGGCGACCATCGCTTCGCCGATGACGCCCGCGGCCGGCACGGTCGTCACATCGCTGCGCTCCACCGTCGCGACGAGGGCGCGCTTCGTGTTGATCTCCACCGACCGCAGCGGCCGGCGCAGCGTGGACAGCGGCTTCAGGAAGCCGCGGACGATGATCGGCTCGCCGGTCGTCATCCCGCCCTCGAACCCCCCGGAGCGGTTCTGGGCGCGGTAGAAGCCGCGGGCCTTGGTGTAGAAGATCTCATCCTGGACCTTCGAGCCGGGCAGCGCCGCGGCCGCCACGCCGTCGCCCACCTCCGTCGCTTTCACCGCGTGGATGGAGAGGATGGCGCGCCCCAGGATTGCATCCAGCCGCCGGTCGTTGTGGACGTAGCTGCCCAGCCCCGGCGGGACGCCCTCGGCCACCACCTCGAAGACGCCGCCGAGCGTGTCGCCGCGCCTCATCGCGGCGTCGATCGCGCGCACCATCCGCTTCGTCGCGGCCGGATCCAGGCAGCGCAGCGGGGTCGGATCGGCCTTCGCGCGCAGGCGCGCCACGGTGGCCGCCGACGGCTTCGCCTGCACGGAGCCGAGCGCGATGACGTGGCTGGCCAGCTCAATGTCCACCTGCGAGAGCAGCTGCTTGCAGAGCGCGCCCACCGCCACGCGCGCCGCGGTCTCGCGCGCGCTGGCCCGTTCCAGCACGTTGCGGATGTCGCGATGGCCGTACTTGATGGCGCCGGTCAAATCCGCATGGCCGGGCCGCGGCTGCGTCACGACCGGCAGCCGGTCGATGGAAGCGTCCTTGTTCGTGATGCGGAGCGCGATGGGGCTGCCCAGCGTCTGGCCGCGCCGCAGCCCGGCGAGCAGCTCGATGGCATCGGTCTCGAGCTGCATGCGCGGCCCGCGGCCGTAGCCGAGCTGCCGCCGCCTCATCTCGCGCTGCAGCGCCTGCGGATCGATGGGCACGCCGGCGGGCATCCCCTCCAGGATGGCCACCAGGCACGGCCCGTGCGATTCCCCTGCGGTCAAGAACCTCAGCATCTCACCCCGTCACTCAGCCACTCCGTCACGGCCAGCCGTAGTACTCCCACAACAGCCGGATCGTTTCCTCCACCCCGCTCAGGCGCAGCAGGTCGCTGCCGAAAAAGAGCGAGACGACCACCCCCAACGAGAGAAACGGCCCATACGGGATCACGTGCGACCGTTTGATGAGCAGCACGAACAGCCCCGGGAGCAGCGCCAGCATCGGCGAGATGATGAACGCGACCGCGGCGATCTTCCAGCCGCACACCGCGCCGGCCATCGCCAGCAGCTTGATGTCCCCGCCGCCCATGCTCTCCTTGCGGAAGAGGACATCGCCCATCAGGCCGGTCGCGTACAACAGCCCGCCGCCGACAAGCATCCCGAGCGCGGACCGGCCGAGCGCCAGCCACCGCAGGTCGGTGCCGTGCAGCATCGGCACCAGCCCGCTGAGCACGAGCCCCGCCGCCAGCCCCCCGAGGCTGATCTCATCCGGGATGATCTGAAACTCGAGGTCGATGAAGCTGGCCGCGATGAGCGCGGCCACCAGCGCCAGGTAGATCAGGCCGACCGGCGCGGCGCCGAAGCGGTGCAGCACCGCCACCGTCATCAGGCCGGTGAACAGCTCCACGACCGGGTAGCGCCACCCGATGGGCTTGCCGCAGTGCCGGCACCGGCCCCGCAGGCGCATGAAGCTGACGAGCGGGATGTTGTCGGACCACGCGATCGGATGGCCGCAGGCCGGGCAGCGGGAGCGCGGCCGGACAATCGACTGCTCGCGGGGCAGCCGCACGATGCAGACGTTGAGGAAGCTGCCCAGGCACGTGCCGAGCGCGAAGCCCGCCGGCCACCAGGCCCACCACGGCGCCGTCGCCAGCGTCGCGCCCAGCTCGCCGGTCCAGCCCGGGACGCGCTCGCTTCCTGCCACGATCGCCTCACGCGGCCTGCGCCGCGCTCGTGCGCACGGCCTGACGCACGGCCTCCCGCATGGGCTCAAGCGGCGGAGCGTGACGGAGCCAGAGCTGCAGCGCGGCTGCGCCCTGGTATAGTAGCATCGACAGGCCCCCCGCTGCAACACACCCGCGCCGCCTCGCCTCGCGCACGAGCGCCGTCTCGCGGTGATACACGAGGTCGTACACCACAAGGCCCCGCCGGAGCGCCGAGGGGCGGACCGGCATCCCTTCGCCTGCGCGCATCCCGACGGTCGTGGCGTTCACCAGGAGATCCGCGCCATCCAGCCGCACGGCATCAAGCGATGTCGCCCGAGCCGTGACGCGCGGACGCTGCCGCGACAGCCAGGCGGCCAGCCGCCGCGCGCGTCCCACATGCCGGTTGGCGATCGTCAGCTCGCCGCCCGGCCAGCGCGCCAGCTCCCAGGCCACCGCCCGCGCCGCCCCCCCTGCGCCGAGGATCACCGCCCGCGTCGGCCCGGGCCGCCAGCCCGGCTCGCGCAGCGCGCGCACGAAGCCGGCGCCGTCGGTGTTGTAGCCGATGGTCCGCCGGTTGCGGACGACGATGGTGTTCACCGCCCCGACCGCGCGGGCCATCGGATCCACGCGATCCAGCAGCGGGATCACCCGCTCCTTGAGCGGGACGGTGACGTTGAGCCCTTCGACACCGGCAAGCACCAGCGCCCGCAGGATCGGGCGCAGGAAGCGCGGGGGGGTCTCCACGGCGGTGTAGCAGGCGTCCAGCCGCAGCGCGGCCAGCGCCGCCGTATGCATCACCGGGGAGAGGCTGTGCGCGATGGGGTATCCGATGACCGCGAACAGTCGAGTCATCTCAAAGTGCCAGGCACTTCGCCGGTTCGTTTCTTGCCCGAACTGTGGAAAACTCGGGTTTTCCACAGCTTCGCGAAAATTCCAAGCAGGAAAGTGCCTGGCACTTTCACGGGTGGAGGGCCCGGCGCCGGGTCAGCGTCGAGCGACGGGTGGACGCCGAGAGGATCTTGTTGATCGCGTTGAGGTAGGCTTTGGCGGAGGCCTCAATGATATCCGTCGAGGTGCCGCGGCCGACCACATCCATGCCCTGGTGGCGGACCTTGACCGCCACCTCTCCCAGCGCGTCGGTCCCTTTCGTCACCGAGTGGAGGCTGTAGTCCACCAGCTCAGGGGCGATGCCGGTCATGCGCGAGATCGCCTGGTAGCAGGCGTCCACCGGCCCGTCCCCGGTGGACGCGTCCTGGAGGATCTTCCCTTCCTTGGCGAGCCGGATGGTCGCGGTGGGCACGGTATCGCTGCCGGACGTCGTGTGGACGTACGCGAGCTTGTAGATCTCCTGCGCCGCGGGCAGCTCTTCTTCGACGATGGCGATCAGATCCGCGTCGAAGATCTCCTTCTTCTTATCCGCCAGCGCCTTGAACCGCTCGAACGCCCGCCCCAGCTCGCCTTTGGACAAGCGGAACCCCAGCTCGCCCAACCGCCTGGCGAACGCGTGGCGGCCGGAGAGCTTGCCGAGGACGAGCTGGCTGCCGCGCAGCCCGATGTCCTGCGGGCGCATGATCTCGTAGGTCTTCGCGTGCTTCAGCACCCCGTCCTGGTGGATGCCGGACTCGTGGCGGAACGCGTTGGCTCCGACAATCGCCTTGTTCGGCTGCACGACGATCCCGGTCAGGCTGCTGACCAGCCGCGAGGTCTGCGCGATCTGCGTGGTGTCCACGCCGGTCGTCGCCTGGTAGAAGTCCGGGCGCACCCTCAGCGTCATGACGATCTCCTCGAGCGAGGCGTTGCCGGCCCGCTCGCCGATGCCGTTGATGGTGCACTCGACCTGGCCCGCGCCGTGCTTGATCGCGGCCAGCGAATTGGGCACCGACAGCCCCAGGTCGTTGTGGCAGTGGACGCTGATCACCGCCCGGCCGATGTTCGGCACGCCCTCGGTGATCCCCTGGATGAGCCGGCCGAACTCCTCCGGGATGGCGAAGCCGACGGTGTCCGGGATGTTGACGGTCGTGGCGCCGGCGGTGATGACCGCCTCAATCACCGTGTAGAGAAACTCCGGCTCGGTGCGCGAGGCGTCCTCCGGGGAAAACTCGATGTCCTTCGCGTAGCGCTTGGCGTAGCCCACCGCCCACACCGCCTGCCGCAGGATCTCCTCCCGCGCCTTGCGCAGCTTGTACCTCCGGTGGATCGGCGACGTCGCGAGGAAGACGTGGATGCGTTTGCGCTTCGCCGGCGCCAGCGCCGCGGCCGCCGCGTCGATGTCGGCGGCGAGCGAGCGTGCCAGCGCCGCGATCGTCGGCCCTTTGACCGCCTGGGCGATCATCCGGACCGCCTGTCCGTCGCCAGGCGAGGCGATCGGAAAGCCGCCCTCGATGACGTCCACGCCCAGCCGCGCGAGCTGCTTGGCGATCTCCAGCTTCTGCGGCGGCGTCAGGGACGCCCCCGGGCACTGCTCCCCATCCCGCAGCGTCGTATCGAAAATGATGATGCGTCGTGCCATGTTTGATCTCGGCTCGAGGGACAGGCCCTCGCCTCCAGCCTTGAACCTAGAGCCTTGAGCGTTCTACTCTTCGACGCCGCCTTCCTCGATATACGGCTCGATCAGATCAATCAACCGGTCCAGGGTATCGAGCAACTCGGCCTCGCCGCCGTCCAGCAGCGCTTGCCGAACCTCGGCCAGGTCCACGCGCTTGGTAATGATCGCGTCCGACAGCGCGTTCGCCACCCCACCCCGCTGCTCGGCCGGCGCCTCATGGAACTCCCGCAGCGCCTCGATGAACACCTGCGGATCATGCACCTGCCCCTCGAACATCAGCGCCCTCACCGGCTGCGCGCCACCTGGCGCCTTCCGCGCGCCCCCGTGCGCCGCGGCCGCTGCGTCCCGGCTTTTCCCTGTCGCTTGTCTCCTGTCCCGTGTCTCTGATTCGCGATCCATGGCATCATCGCCCGCAGCGCGGCCCCGGTGCGCTCAATCAGATGCGCGTCGTCCTGCTGCATGAGCCTGGTGAAGGTCGGTCGGCCGGCCTCGTGCTCCGCGATCCACTTCCGCGCGAACTCGCCGGACTGGATTTCCTTGAGCAGCGTCCGCATGTTCTCCTTCACCCGCTCGTCGATCACCCGAGGCCCGCAGCTCACATCGCCCCACTTCGCGGTATCCGACACGCGCTTGCGCATCCCCTGGATCCCGCCGGCCCAGATCATGTCGGTGATGAGCTTCAGCTCGTGCAGGCATTCGAAGTACGCCAGCTCCGGCTGGTAGCCAGCCTCCACCAGCGTCTCGAAGCCCGCCTTGATGAGCGCCGACACCCCGCCGCAGAGCACCGCTTGCTCGCCGAAGTTGTCGGTCTCGGTCTCTTCCTTGAACGTGGTCTCCAGCACGCCTGCCCTCGTCGAGCCGATCCCCTTGGCCCACGCCAGCGCGGTCGGCTTCGCGCGGCCAGTGGCATCCTGGTGGACGGCCCAAAGCGCCGGTACCCCCTTCCCCTCCAGATACTGCGAGCGCAGCAGGCTGCCCGGCCCCTTCGGCGCCACCATGATGATGTCCACGGTCTTCGGCGGCTTGATCAATTCATAGAGGATCGAAAAACCGTGCGAGAAACCGAGCGCCTGGCCTGCCTTCAGGCGCGGCGCAATCGACTCGCGGTAGATCTGCGGCTGCGCCGTGTCCTGCGCCAGCAGGATGATGACGTCGGCCTGCTCGGTCGCGTCCGCAGCTGACATCGGCTTGAACCCATCCCCCTTGGCGATGTCGTAGTTCGGCCCACCGGGCCGCTGCGCCACGAGCACCTTGATCCCGCTGTCGCGCAGGTTGAGCGCCTGGCCCCGGCCTTGGATCCCGTAGCCGATCACCGCAACGGTTTTGCCTTTCAGGGCCTTCAGATCCGCGTCTTTGTCGTAGTGGATCCTCGCCATCGTCTCCCGAAGGTGTCAGACACCTTTCCCGCTTCAAAAGGTGTCTGACACCTTTTCCGTGAACCAGGCTTTGACCGAGGGGCGCTGGAGGTAGCGGATGATCAGCACGTGCACCCCGGCGCCGAGGGTGGCCGCCAACCCAAGCCCCGGCCGCCCTGACGCCACCAGCGCCCCGGCCACCGCCAACGTCGTCACGAGCAGCGCGACCGAGCCGGCGATCGCCAGCCGACGGGCCCACGACTTCAGCAGCGGCAGCCCGCACATCACCGTTGTGGACAGCGCCAACCACGCGACCGGCCAGATCAACGGACGGTCCACGGCGCCGCCGAGAATCTTCCAGACGGTCGCCAGCGACACCGTCGCCAGCACCCCATATCCGACGCTCAACACCGCGATCGACCACGGCACCATTGAAGTGCCAGGCACTTCCCCGGTTAGATTTTCTTCCCACCTGTGGAAAACTCAAGTTTTCCACAACGTTGCGAAAATTCGAACCGGCAAAGTGCCTGGCACTTTTACCGTTCGAGGGCGACGCGGCCGGTGCGCACGAGCTTCGTGATGCCGTGCGGGCGCAGCTGCTCCACCAGCCGATCGAGCGCTTTGGTGTCGCCCGCCGCCTCGATGACCACGGCGTCCTCGTTCGCATCCGCGAGCTTCGCGCCGAACTGCGCCGCCAGCTGCTCGAGCGCCGCCCGCGTCTGGCCATTGGCGGCCACCCGCGCCAGCAACAGCTCCCGGTCGAGGAACGCCCCCTCCTTCAGCTCCTGCACGTCGATCACGTCGATGAGCCGGTCGAGCTGGTGCTTGACCTGCTCCAGCTTCAGCGCGTCGGCGTCCACGACGATCGTCATGCGGGAGATCGTCGGGTCCTCCGTCGTGCTCACAGTCAACGAGTCGATGTTGAACCCCCGCGCGCTGATGAGCCCCGACACGCGCGCCAGCACCCCGAAATGGTTTTCCACCAGACACGAAATCGTATGCTTCTCACTCATCAGCCCAGACTGAGCTTGGCTTCGTCGTCCTCGCTCAGGCGGCGGCGCTGGGGGATGCCGCCGTCCTGCTTGAGGTGCTCATAGGTGCCCAGCATCTGATCGTGCGGCTTGCCCGGCGCGATCATCGGCCAGCAGTTCTCGGCCTCTTCCACCATACACTCGATGACGGTGGGCCGGTCGGTGGTCCGCATCGCCCGCTCGATGGCCGGGCGCACGCCGTCCTTCCGCTCCACCCGGATGCCGACGCAGTGATTCGCCTCGGCCAGCTTCACAAAGTCCACCGGGTTCAGACGCGACTGCGCGTGGCGGCCCTGGTAGAACAGGTCCTGCCATTGCCGCACCATCCCGTGGTGCTGGTTGTTCATGATCGCGATCTTGATCGGCAGCTTGTGCTGGGCCGCCGTCGCCAGCTCCTGCGCGGTCATCTGGAAGCTGCCGTCGCCGTCGATGTCCCACACCGTCTCGCCGGGCCGGCCGAACGCCGCGCCGATCGCGGCCGGCAACCCGAAGCCCATCGTCCCCAGCCCGCCGCTCGTGATGATCGAGCGCGGTGTGTTAAACTGGTAGAACTGCGCCGCCCACATCTGGTGCTGGCCCACGCCGGTGGCGATCACCGCGTTGCCCTTGGTCGCCTCGGAGATCTGTTGGACGACGTACTGCGGCAGGACCTTCGCTTTCTCCTTGTAGACGAGCGGATACTGCTCGCGCATTCCCTTCAGCGTGGCGAGCCACTCGCGCGTGTCCAGCGGACCCACCAGGGCGTTCAGCTCGCGCAGCACCTGCTTCACGTCCCCCACGATCGGGTAGTCCACCACGACGGTTTTGTTGATGGACGAGGGGTCCACGTCGACGTGGACCTTCTTCGCGTTGCGGGCGAACTCATCCGGCTTGCCGGTTACCCGGTCGTCGAACCGCGCGCCGATGCCGATCAGGAGGTCGCATTGGGCGACGGCGTAGTTCGTGTACTCAAAGCCGTGCATACCCAGCATCCCGAGGCTCAGCGGATCGGTCTCGGGAAACGCGCCCAGCCCCAGCAGGCTCGTGGTGACCGGGATCCGGGTCTTGTGCGCCAGCTCCGCCAGCTCCGCCGCAGCGCCGGCATGGATCACGCCGGCGCCGGCGTAGATGACCGGCCGTTTGCTGCGCGCGATCGCCTCGGCCGCGCGGCGGATCGGCTCCAGCTCAACGGTGGGTGCTGCCTCTTGCGGGTGATAGCCCCGGATGGCAATCGTCTCCGGGTAGACAAAGTCTGTCTCCGCCACGGTCGTATCCACCGGCAGGTCGATCAGCACCGGCCCTGGCCGGCCGGTGCGGGCGATGTAGAAGGCCTCGCGCACCACGCGGGCCACGTCCCGCACATCCTTCACGAGGTAGCTGTGCTTGGTCACCGGCCGCGTGATCCCAATCGTGTCGGCTTCCTGGAAGGCGTCGTTGCCGATCACCGACGTGCGCACCTGGCCGGTGATCGCCACCAGCGGGATGGAGTCCATGAAGGCGGTGGCGAGGCCGGTGACGAGATTCGTGGCGCCAGGCCCGGAGGTGGCCAAGCACACCCCCACCTTGCCGGAGGCGCGCGCGAAGCCGTCGGCCATGTGCGCGGCCCCCTGCTCGTGGACGGTGAGCACGACCTTGATCGGCGATTGGTAGAGCGCGTCAAACGTCGGCAGGTTCGCGCCCCCGGGGATGCCGAAGGCGATCTCCACCCCTTCCCGCCTGAGGCACTCGACGAGAATCTGGGCCCCCTTCATCTTGCTCATCATAATCAAAAATTATAGCACGAACGCGGGACGGACGAAAGCACGACGGGCTTGCCTGCGGCACCGGCAGCGCGTATCATGCTCGTCATGATGGACTTTGAGCAGGTGTTGCGCGCGATGCTCGAGGCCTTCGAGCGCGAGCACGTCCGCTACGGCGTCCTGGGCGGATTCGCGTTAGGCGTGCTCAAGGTACCCCGCACGACCGTCGACCTCGATCTCCTGGTCCATCGCGACGACCTCATGCGACTCGAGGGGATCGTCCACAGGTTGGGGTATCTGCGGCGCGCCCGCACCGAGAATGTGACGCACTACGCGCATCCCGATGCGGCGTGGGGCGCCATTGACATCCTTCATGCCTTCCGCGCATTTTCCCTGGCGATCTTGGAGCGCGCGCAGCGCTATCCCATCTTCGACGGCGTGCTGAACGTCAATGTTCTGCAACCCGAGGATGTGATTGGATTCAAAGTCCAAGGGATGGCCAATAACCCACTGAGGGCCACCAAAGAACTCGTGGATATCGAAGCCCTCATGGCATACTATGGCAAGACGCTGGATTGGGCGCGTATCCAGGAGTACTTCGAGCTGTTCGAGCTCGGTGAGCAGGGGTGCCAACTTCATGAGCGATTCGGTCAGGCTCAGTGAACAAGAGAAGCAGGAAATGAAAGAGATGGCCGCGTCCACAGCGATCCGCGAGGAGTTTGAGCAACTCCGGAGGGCCTCTCAGTTTGATCCCCATCAGCCCATGGACCTCGATCTGCTGATCAACTGGCTCTCCACGATGAACCGCTGTTTCCCTCCGCCCCCGCCCCGCCCCTTCGTCCCCTACACCCGCGTTTTGCTCTAGCGAGCCCGTTTCCCCGTCCGCCTCTTGCGCCGTTCATTAAGTAAGACAAAACGACGAAAATGTTTCCCGTCCCGTGGGTTCCCTTGACAGGCTCAGGCGGGTGTGCGATACTGCGAACATCAGGAGGATGTGATGGGTTCGATCGAACCATACATCTCGGTTGACCCCCAGATCTGCCATGGCAAGCCGTGTTTCAAGGGCACGCGGATCATGGTCTGGCAGATTCTGGAACTCCTGGAAGCCGGCGTGTCCGGAGCGGAGATCACCTCCGAGAAGTACTTCCCGCAGCTCACCCCGGAGCATATCCGCG
>CAZKXY010000006.1:0-43533 GCA_964556925.1 uncultured Planctomycetales bacterium
TGGGCGAGAACTTCGCGATCGCGCCGGTGCGCAGGTAGTCGCCGTAGCTGAACCCGCCGGGCAGCACGATGGCGTCGCAGCCGCGCAGCGAGGTCTCCTGGTGCCACAGCGTCACCACCGGCTGCCGCAGCACGTCCCGCAGGACCTCCGCGCAGTCCTGGTCACAGTTCGATCCGGGAAACACCACCACGCCGAACTTCATGCCCCCACGGAGGTGTCAGACACCTTTCCCGCTTTGAAAGGTGTCTGACACCTTTTTCACCCTAGCCCAGTTCGATGCGATAGGTTTCCACCACGGGGTTGGCGAGGAGCTTCTGGCACATGCGCTCAACTTCTTTCTTGGCGGAGGCGGCCGCGTGCGCGCCGTTGAGCTCGATCTCGAGGTACTTGCCCATCCGGACGTCCGCCACCCCCTTGAACCCGAGCGACTCCAGCGCGCCCTTGATGGTCTTGCCCTGCGCGTCCAGCAGCCCCGGCTTGAGCGTGATGCAGACCTTCACCTTCATGGGCTCTTCGCAGCACCCCGGGACTCCACCGAGCGGAAGATCGGCAGGTTGGCCTCGGTGGCGACGTAGATGACGTTCTCGTTCTCCGCGAGGTTTCTGATCCAGAGGTAGTTGAGGTACTGGGGGGTCAGGGTTTCGCTGACGATGGCCTGCGAATCGCGCACCCCCTTCGCCTCGATCCGCTTGCGCTCCGCCTCCATCTCCTCGCGCTGGTTGACGAACTTCATCCGCTCAAACTCCTGCTCCGCCTTGAGCTTCTGCTCGATGGCGTCCCGCACCGTCACCGGCAGCAGCACCTTGCGCAGGAGGACGTTCTCAACGAGGAGCCCCCGGTTCTCCACCAGCTCCTTGAGGTGCTTGAGGATCTCCTGCCCCAGCGCCTCCCGCTCGGAGGTATACAACGCCTTCGCCTCGCTGCCGCCGGTCACGCCTCGGGCCGCCGCGCGCAGCTGCGGCACGAAGAGCACCTCCTGGTAGCGCGGGCCGACGGTCTTGTAGACATCCACCGCCTGCTCCGGGTTCAGGTGGTACAGCGCCGAGATCTCCAGCTCCACCGTCAGCCCCTCTTTGGAGGGCACGATCATCGCCTCCTTGTCCTCCTGGGTCCGGATCGACATCGGCACCACTTTGGCCAGCGGGTTGACGAGGTTCAGTCCGCTTTTCAGCGAGACGGGGCTGACATGGCCGAACAGGTCGATCACGCCGACGTGGCCCGCCGGCACCACGCGGATCGAGCCGATGACGGCGCCGACCACCAATCCCAGAATGGCGAAGATGAGGATGGGGCGGGCGTACTGCCGTTCCAGCCCCAGCACAGTGGCGAGCCCCGCCACCAACCCGATCGCCGCCAACAGGACAATCCACATCGCACCCCTCCCTCTGGTGTCTGGCTTCCCGCCCTCAGCTCGCGTGAAGCGGGGGGCCTGACCCCAGCACTATTTACGCCGCAGGCTGCCGAGCACCCACCGGATGAACTCTGACAAAAAGATGGTCGCCACGCCGGCAAAGACGGCGGCGAACAGCGGCCGTTTGGCCAGCTCCACCAGGATGCCGACGACGATCCCCAGCAGGACCGAGCTGGCCAGGGTCCGGCGCACCTGCCGCTTGGCGCCGATGAGGTAGAGCAGGCCGATCGCGATGCCGGCCAACACGCCGATCAGGATGGCGGCCATCCCACTACCTGGACGTGGGCCGGTTCGAACGCTCCTCGCCGTCGCGACCGAACCGGCCCGGGGTCGCGGCGACGCTCATGAACTCTTGTGGGCGACCCGCCCCACCATCGGTGGGGCCGCCCAGGTGGTGATGGGATCATGCCGGTCGATCACTGGCGGGAGGGCGTGGGCTCATGGCGCTGGCCGAGGACGCGGCGCAGCACTTCCTGGTAGGCCTCCTCAACGCTGCCGAGATCCCGCCTGAACCGGTCCTTGTCGAGCTTCCGTCGGGTGCCGTGCTCCCACAGCCGCATCGTATCCGGGGAGATCTCATCCCCGAGCAGGATCACCGCGCCCTGCCTGCCCGCCCCCGCTGCTCCTGAGGGGCAGGCGGGGTGCCGCCCGAACTCCAGCTTGAAATCCACGAGGTCGAGCTGCCGCTGGTTGAAGAACGCCTTCAGCGCGTCGTTGACCTTCAGCGATTCCGACCGGATGTGCGCAAGCTCCTCCGGGGTGGCCCAGCCCATCGCCAGGATGTGGTCATCGGTGATGAGCGGATCGCCCTGCGCGTCGCTTTTGTAGTGCCACTCGAAGACCGGCCGCGTCAGGACGATCCCCTCCTCGATGCCGAGCAACTTGGCCATGCCGCCCGCGGTGATGTTCCGCACGGTGACCTCCAAGGGGATGATCTCGAGCCGCTTGACGAGCATGGACCGGTCGTCGAGCTGCTTGACGAAGTGCGTCCGGATGCCGCAGCCTTCGAGGTACGCGAAGAGCGCCGAGGAGATCTTGTTGTTGCACACCCCCTTGCCCACGATGGTGCCCCGCTTCTGCGCGTTGAAGGCGGTGGCGTCGTCCTTGAAGTACTGGACCAGCAGCTCGGGGTCATCCGTCGCGGACAGGATTTTGGCCTTCCCTTCGTAGAGCGTGTCACCGGTCCGCATCAGGATCCTTGGCGTCCTGCGTCTCCTCGATCGGCGGCGGCAGCGGCCCAACGGGCAGCGCCACCGGCGTCAACGTGTAGGACCATGCCCGGTCGTCGCGAATCGGCGCGGGCAAGAGCTCCATGGCCAGATCGAACGGGATCCACAGGCGCATCGGCGCCCGCAGGAGCTGCCGGTCCTCCACCCGCTCGTAGCCCTCTTTGCGCAGCATCACCCGGTGCCAGCCGTACCACTGGAAATCCACTGTGAGCGGGGTCTTGCCGATCAGCTTGTCGTTGAGGTACACGGACGCCCCCGGCGGCTCGCTCCGGATCGTCAGCGCCCTTCGCACGCACCCGCTCGTTGCCACCGCCAACAGCAACAAAGTGCCAGGCACTTTCCCGGTTAACATTTTCACCCATCTGTGGAAAACTTGAGTTTTCCACAGCTCCGAAAAAATTCGAAGCGGGAAAGTGCCTGGCACTTTCACGAGAGGCCCACTCGTTTGAAGATGCGGTCGACGTGGCGCAGGTGGCGCGCCGGATCCATACACCGGCGCACCGCCTCGGGCCGCAGGCGCTTCCGGATCCCGGCATCGCGCAGGGCCACGTCGGCGAACGGGCGGCCGTTGTGCCAGGCGGCCATCGCGCACCGCTGCACCAGCGCGTAGGCCCGCGAGCGGGACAGCCCTGTACGCATCAGCGCCAGCAGCAGTTGCCCCGAATAGACCGCGCCCCGCGTGCTCTCCAGGTTCGCGCGCATCCGCTCCGGGTAGACAACCAGCCGGCCGATGAGCTCCCCCATCGTCTGGAGCATGTAGTCGAGCGCGATCGTCGCGTCGGGCAGGATCACCCGCTCCACCGACGAGTGGCTGATGTCCCGCTCGTGCCACAGCGGGATGTTCTCCAGGGCCGCCACCGCATAGCCGCGCAGCAGGCGCGACAGCCCGGTGATCCGCTCGCAGATGATGGGGTTTTTCTTGTGCGGCATCGCGGAGGAGCCTTTCTGGCCCTCGCCGAACGGCTCCTCGGCCTCGCGCACCTCGGTGCGCGCCAGGTGGCGGATCTCGGTGGCCAGCTTCTCGAGGCTGCCGCCGATCAGCGCCAGGGTCGCCACGTAGGCGGCGTGCAGATCCCGCTGCACGATCTGCGTCGAGATCGGCGCCGGACGCAGCGAGAGCGTCCGGCAGACCTCCCGCTCGATCCGGGGATCCACGTTAGCGAACGTGCCCACCGCGCCCGAGATCTTGCCGACGCTAATCTCCTCGCGCGCGCACTGCAGTCGCGCCAGGTGCCGGCGGAACTCGTCATAGAACATCGCCAGCTTCAGGCCGAAGGTCGTCGGCTCGGCGTGCACGCCGTGGGTGCGGCCGATCATCAGCGTCCGCTTGTGCCGGCGCGCCTGGGACGCCAGCGCCGCCAACAGCGCCCGCAGGTCCGCGAGCAGCAGGTCGGATGCCGTCCGCAGCAGCACGCCCAGCGAGGTGTCGAGGACATCGCTCGAGGTCAGCCCGAAATGGAGGTAGCGCCCGTACGGGCCGACACGCTCCTCGAGATGCTCGATGAACGCGATCACGTCATGCTGGGTCTTCGCCTCGCGCTGCTGGATCTTGGCGAGGTTGACCTTCGCGCGGCGGCGGATCGCCTGCACCGCGCGGCGGGGCACGATCCCCAGGCGCACCTGGGCCTCCAGCACCTGGAGCTCCACCTCCAGCATGACCTGGAGCCGGTGCTCGTCGCTCCAGAGCGCACCCATCTTGGGCAGGGTGTATCGGGAGATCATCGGCGACACAACCTCCTCAATAACAATGGGATAAGACACGGCATCCCGTCTGGGGACAGACGGATGGCGGGCGTACTGCGTCGTAAGGTAGGTGGCTGGTCGACCAGGCGCGTATCACGCTCAGACGTACCTTCATGAGCCAAGTCATTGTAACACACCCGGCCAAAAAGTGCCAGGCACTTTTGCTAGAATACTGCGGGATGCCGATGCCCCTCTTGCTCCACGGACGCCACGGCGGCCCGACGGTCGCCTATCAGCCCCTCGGAGACTGGCTGGTGCCGTGGCGATTCACCTCGGTCGAGGAGGAGTACCAGACGCTGCAAACCGACGCCGGGCTCCTCGACCTGTCCACCTTGGCCCTCATTGAGTGTCGAGGTCCAGACCGCGTCGACTTCCTGCAGCGGATTCTGACCAATGACCTCAAGGGTCTGGCTCCTGGGTCCGGCTGCCGGGCCGCGCTGCTCACCCCGCAGGCCAAGCTGCTGGCCGATCTGTTGGTGCTGGCGGATCCAGACGCGGTGTGGCTCCTGTGCCATCTCTCCCGCGCCGACACGGTCGCCCGCACGCTGGACACCTACCACTTCAGCGAAGAACTGACGCTGACCAATCACGAGCGCCGGGACGCGGCGCTGGCGCTGCTGGGACCGCGCGCACTGGAAATGGCATCGCGGTTGTTGGACCGTGCGCTCGCACTGCCCCGTCCCAGCGACCATGCCCTCCTGGAGTGGGAGGGGATGCGGCTCAGGGTCATCCGCCAGCACCTCCTGACAGGTGGACTGCCTGGCGTCATCTGCTTGGTGCCAGCGGAGCGCGCGCCCGCCTTCTGGGACGCGCTGCTGCGGGCGGGCCGTGCCTGCGGCGTGCGGCCGGTCGGGTGGGAGGCGTTGAATATCGCCCGGATCGAGGCGGGTGTGCCGTGGTTCGGCCTCGACATGGACGAGACCACTCTGCTGCCGGAAACCGGGCTGGAGGCCATTGTGGCCAGCGACGCGAAGGGCTGCTACGTCGGACAGGAGATTGTCGCGCGGCTCGCGACGTACGGCTCCGTGAGCAAAAAACTCATGGGGCTGCTCATGGAAGGAGAGGACGCGCCAGCCTCTGGGGAGACGATCTGGCGGGAAGGCGAGGAGGTCGGACGGATGACCAGCGCCTGTCGCTCGTTGGCGCTGAAGCGGCCGATCGGGATGGGCTACATCAAACGCGGCGCCTACGAGGCCGGCACCGCTGTGCACATCGCGCACGGGACATCCCGCTTGTCGGCAACAGTGTTCGCGCTAAAGGTGTCAGACACCTTTCAAAGCGGGAAAGGTGTCTGACACCTTTTAGCTATCTTGCCAGTACCTGACGAACTCCTGGAGGTGGGTCAGGGTGGAGAGGTTCGGCATCCGGTCGAGGAAGACCTTGCCGGCGAGGTGGTCGCACTCATGCTGGATGACGCGCGCGAAGAACCCGTGCGCGGCAAACCGCACGCGCTCGCCCTTGCGGTTGAAGGCGTCCAGCTCCAGCGACGCCGCACGGGGCACCTTGCCGCGGAACTCGTTGACGCTCAGGCAGCCCTCCCAATCCACGAGCGGCTTCTTTGAGACGGTGAGGATCCGCGGGTTGATCAGCACCGTCAGCGGGATCGGCCCTTCGCCGGGGTAGCGCCGGTTGTCCTTCACCTCGATCACCGCGATCTGCTGGGACAGGTGGACCTGGGGTGCTGCCAACCCCACCCCTTCGTATTCGTGCATCGTCTCGATCATGTCATCGAGCAACTGCTGGAACGCAGGCGAGGCGATCGCTTCCTTCGGGACCGCCTCAGCCGGCGTGCGGATCACCGGGTGTCCCAGCCGCGCAACCTTGAGAATCGCCATCAGCCGGAGACGAGGGGGTGAGAGGTGGGGCCGCCGCGCTTCGTCAGCGGCTCGTACTCGGGATGCCGCTTGAGGTAGGCCCCAGCGATGTAGGAGCAGGACGGCACCACCGTCAGCGCATTGGCCTTGGCGTACTCGAAGGCGGTCTTGCACAGCGTTTCCGCGATGCCGCGCCCGCGGAAGACCTCCGGGACATACGTGTGGTAGAGGTCCATCTCCTCGCCGGCGCGCCGGTACATCAGGCAGGCCTCGTAGCCCTCCAGGGCGGCGACGAATCGGTTGCGGGCGGTGTCGTGTTCAACCGTCACGGCGGCTGCCATCCCACCACCTCCCTGTGGCCCGCCGGCGGGCGGGCCGCGCGGGGGGAGACACCGATTCGTGCGGACGCCCACCACCCGCCGCGCCCGCAGCGATCTGCGCGGATTCATGCCGTTGGTCGCTGCGACAGGTAGGTGGTGGGACCATGGCGCCCCCATTATAAGGGAAATTCGGATATGATAGAAGCCGCCATGCACGATGCCGTCGGGCTGCTGCTGGAGGCAATCGCCCAGGCGCTGCCGGAGGACCGCGCAGCGTTGCGCCGGTTGAAGATCCGCGTCGCCTCGCAGACCGGCAGCCCCCTCATCCGCAACGACGCGCTCTTGCTGCGCTACCGCCGGGAGGTGGCGACCGGGGCGCGCGCGCCCAACCTCCACGTCGAGCGCATCCTCACGCTCAACGGCATCCGGTCCGAATCCGGCATCGCCACCGTCACCGCGATCACCGAGCCGTACGCCTGCCCGGGCCGCTGCGTCTACTGCCCCACGGAGGCGCGCGCGCCCAAGAGCTACCTCCCGAACGAGCCGGCGGTCATGCGGGCGCTGCGCAGCGACTACGATCCCTACGGCCAGGTGCGGGCACGGCTGGCGGCGCTGGCCGAGACCGGCCATCCGACCGACAAGATCGAGCTGATTCTCAAAGGCGGCACCTGGTCGTTCTATCCGGACGCCTATCAGCGGACGTTCATCCGCCGCTGCCTCGAAGCCGCCAACGATTTCGCTCAGGGCTCAGGGCTCGGGGCTCAGGGCAACGGCCCGCAGCCCCCAGCCCAGAGCCCAGAGCCGACGATCCCGTCTTCCCTGGAGGAGGCCCAGGAGGCGAACGAGACCGCGCGCTGCCGCGTCATCGGCGTCACCGTCGAGACGCGCCCGGACTACGTGGATCCCGAGGAGATCAGGCGGCTGCGGCACCTCGGCGTCACCCGCGTGGAGCTCGGGGTGCAGACGCTCGAGGAGGACGTCCTGGCGCGCATCGTGCGCGACCACGGCACCGCCGAGGTGCGCGATGCCACCACGCTGCTCAAGGACGCGGGGATCAAAGTCGCCTACCACCTGATGCCCAACCTGCCGGGCGCCACGCCGGCGAGCGACCTGGACACCGCGCGGCGCGTCTTTGACGATCCCGCCTACCGGCCCGACACCCTCAAGCTCTACCCATGCGTCGTCGTGGAGACCGCCGAGCTGTTCCAGTGGTGGCGCCAGGGCCGCCACATCCCGTACGACGAGGAGACGCTGGTGGAGCTATTGATCCGCATCAAGCAGCTCGTGCCGCCCTACGTGCGCATCGAGCGGGTCATCCGCGATATCCCCTCCACCTCCATCCAGGCCGGCTGCGTGATCACGAACCTGCGCGAGGAGGCCCAGCGGCGGATGCGCCAGCGCGGGCTCGCCTGCGTGTGCATCCGCTGCCGGCAGGTCCGCCGGGCGGTACCATTGGTACCGGGTCCATTGTTCCAGCTCACCCAACGGCGGTACGACGCCTCGGGTGGCACGGAGTGCTTTCTCAGCTTCGAGGAGCCGACGACTGGCGCGCTGGCCTCGCTGTTGCGGCTGCGCATCCCTGCCTGCGCCGCGCGCGGCGCGGCAGGCAGGCCCTCGCCGCATCTGGCCGGCCGGCCGCATTGGCTGCCCGCCCTCGAGGGCGCGGCGTTGATCCGCGAGCTGCATTCCTACGGGCCGCACCTGCCGCTGCATGCCCGCCGCGAGGACGCGGTGCAGCATCACGGGTTCGGACGGCAGCTGGTGGCGGAAGCGGAGCGGATCGCGCGGGACGAGTTCAGGATGCGCCGGATGGCGGTGATCGCCGGGGTGGGCGTGCGCGAGTACTACCGGCGCCTCGGCTACGAGCTGCACGACACCTACATGGTGAAATCGCTGGACCGCGATGGCGTGGTGTGACCAACCCTGTTCACGGCGGCAATTGCTGAAAGCCGGCCTGCTCGCGGCAGGCGGCGCCTTGGCCTCGTCCTGGCTCTGGCCGGCCAGGCGGCTGTTCGCCAACGCCGACGCGGCCGCGATCCCGACGCGCCCGCTGGGCAAGACCGGCGTCCAGGTGACGATGCTCGGGCTCGGCGGCGAGGGCATCCTGCGCACCTGGGGCCGTGACCGCGAAGCGGCGGCGGTGATCGAGCGCGCCCTCGACTTGGGCATCACCTACTGCGACACGGCGCCGGCCTACAGCGGCAGCCAGGACTACTACGGCGCGGTCTTGGCTGAGCGGCGCGCCGTGATCTTCCTGGCGTCCAAGACCCATGATCGCACGCGCGACGGCAGCCTGCGGCTGCTGGACAACAGCCTCGCGCGCCTGAAGACCGACCATCTGGACCTGTGGCAGCTCCACGACCTCACCGAACTGGACGAGCTCGAGGCGATCTTCGGCCCGCGCGGCGCGATCCACGCCCTGGAGGAGGCCACGCGCGATGGGCGCGTGCGGTTCCTCGGCGTCACCGGCCACTACGATCCGGCCGTCCTCGCCGAGGCCATTCGCCGCCATCCCTTCGACACGGTGCTCGTCGCGCTCAACGCGGCCGACCGCGCGCGGCGTTCCTTTATTGACCGCTTCCTTCCCGAAGCCGCCGCGCGCCAGCTCGGGATCATCGGCATGAAGGTCGTGGCGAGAGGCCGCCTCCTGCGGCCGGACGGCGTCTCGACGATGCGCGAGGCGCTGGGCTACGTGCTGACGCTGCCGGTCAGCACCGCGATCGTGGGGTACACCACCCCCGAGGAGGTTGAGGAGGCGGTGCGACTCGTGAAACACTTCGAGCCATTTCCGGCGGAGGAAATGGCTCGCCTTGAACGCCTCGCCCGCCCCTACGCGGACGAGGCCAACTGGTTTAAACGCCCCGCCTAGCCCAAAAGTGCCAGGCACTTCGCCGGTTCAAATTTCTACTCACCTGTGGAAAACTTGAGTTTTCCACAGGTGCGCGAGAAATCTAACCGGGAAAGTGCCTGGCACTTTTAGTTGACGAGCTTGTTGCCGGGCTTGCGGGGCGGGTCGTTCTTCGGCCGCTCGGGGGCCGTGGGGTTGTTCTTGAAGGACGGGGTGAGGTCCTTGTTGATCTGCGCGTAGGGCTTGTCCTCATCCTCAGAGGCGACGATCGCGCCGATGGGGCACTCCGGCAGGCACAGGCCGCAGTTGATGCACACCTCCGGGTCGATGATCATGAACTCTTCGCCCTTGTACTCGCCCGGATGGATGCACTCGACCGGACAGACGGTCGCGCACACCGCGTAACGCTCGCCGAGACACTTCTCCGTGATCACGTACGACATGGCTTGTGCCTCCTTGGCTCGGTCTGCGTGCCTGACACCTTTTTCGAGCGTCCCTGCTCAAATAGGTGCTGGCACGGAAGGTGTATCCTAACGCAGGGCACGGCGCTCGTCAAGCGGTTAGAGGACGAGATGGGAATCGGTGTCCCGCACGCCGGTCAGCTTCCGGATGGTCGAGAGGATGCCGGCGAACTCTTCGTAGGGCTCCGCATCGACGAACGCGATCATGTCGTGCTCGCCGGTGACCTGGTGCACCATCTGGATGCCGGCCAGCTTGGCGACCGCCTGCTGGACCTCGGCCTCGTGGCCCGGCACCACATCGATCATGATGTAGGCTTTCGGCATCGGCGCCTCCGGACACGATTATAGCGTAAACGCTCGCCGATTGCACCGGAGATGCAGAAAGCGTATGCTACTCCCATGACCGGGGCAGCAGCGACGGCGGCGGCGACCGAGCGGTTCCGCCAGCGGATCGCTGCACCCGACCCTGGGCATTTCCGCCCCCTCCAGGATCTGTGGGCCTCTTCCATCGGGCTGGGGACCTACCTCGGCGAGGCCGATGACGCGACCGACGCCCGATACGCCGAGGCCATCCGCGCGGCGCTGGCGCGCGGCTGCAACGTGCTGGACACCGCCATCAACTACCGCGGCCAGCGCAGCGAGCGCACGATCGGCGCCGCCCTGCAGCAGCTCATTGCGGACGGCGCGATCACCCGCGAGGAAGTGATCCTGTGCACGAAAGGCGGCTACCTGGTCGAGCCGATCCTCGACGCCGGCCTCGCGGCGCCCGAGGAGATCGCGTCCGGCTGCCATTGCCTGGCTCCGGCCTACCTGGACCACGCCCTGCGCACCAGCCTCGCGAACCTGCGCGTGCAGACGATCGACGTCTACTACCTCCACAACCCCGAGCAGCAGCTCGACGAGGTCGGCCGGGAGGCGTTCCTGGCGCGGATGGAGGCGGCATTCACGCTGCTGGAGCAACGGGTGCACAGCGGCGCCATCCGCTATTACGGCATCGCCACGTGGCACGGGCTGCGACGCCACCCGAAGGCGAAGGACGCGCTCTCCCTTGCAACCCTGGCGGCGCTGGCGGCGCGCGTTGGGGGGCCGGCCCACCACTTCCGGGTGATCCAGCTGCCGTACAACCTCGCGATGCCGGAAGCCTTCGCCTTCGCGAACCAGCCGATCAACGGGCAGCCGCTGACGGCGTTGGCGGCGGCGCAACGGCTCGAGCTGTCAGTCGTCTGCAGCGCCAGCCTGCTCCAGGGCCAATTGAGCGGCCTGCCCGACAACCTGGGATCCTACATCCCCGGTCTGTCCACCTCGGCGCAACGCGCGGTGCAGTTCGCCCGCTCCACCCCCGGCATCACCACGGCGCTCGTTGGCATGCAGCGCACGGCGCATGTCGAGGATGTGCTGGAGCTGGCGCGCCTGCCGGTCATGCTGGCGGAGCAGCTCGCGCGCCTGTTTGACCGTACCCGGAGGGGGACGTAAAAATGGGACCGGGTCCATTTTTCTCTCCACCTCGCAGGAAAAATGGACCCGGTCCCAATTTTCCAGAACCGGTGTCTGGCTCCCCGCTGTGGTGGGTGCTGATAGCGGGGTGCCTGACACCGGTCATGTTGGCGGGCTGCGCGGGGCAGCGGCCGCTCATGATGGTGCGCGTGCCGTTCAGCGACCTCCGCGCCCAGCCGCAGACCACGGCGCAGCCCGGCATCCACGATCCGCTGCAGGAGACGCAGCTGCTCTACGGCGAGCGCGTCCGCGTCCGGAGAGTCCGCAAGGGCTGGGCCCAAGTGGAAGCGGTGGAGCAGCCGGAGTTCACGCACGGGCGGCGCTGGCAAGGCTATCCTGGCTGGCTGCCTGCGGCCGCGCTGGGACCGGCTGATCCGCTCGAGCCGCCGACCATCGTCGTCACCGAGAAGTGGGCGCAGACCTGGCTGGATCCGTACGGACGCGCGAGCGCCCCGTGGCGATTCCCGCTGGGCGCGCGCCTGCCCGCCACGGACATGGGCGGCGAGCTCTGGAAGGTCGATCTCTTTGATGGCACGCGTCTCTGGATGCCGCGCCGATCCGCGGCCGCGCTCGAGGAGCTGTCAGCGCTGCCGTCGCTGAACCGGCGGCTGAAGGTCGTGCAGGCGGCCGAGCAGCTCCTTGGCGACGCGTACTACTGGGGCGGACGCTCCCCGTCTGCGCCGAGTCCCCTGGCCGGTGTCGCTGGCGTGGACTGCTCCGGCCTGGTCAACCTGGCGTACCGGGCCGCCGGCCTCGACATCCCGCGCGACGCCCATGAGCAGTTCCTTCGCGCACGCGCGGTTGACGCGGTCGACATCGCCGACCTCATCTTCCTCTCCACACGCGACGACCGCTCCACCATCGTGCACGTCATGCTCTACGCCGGCCAGGGCGAGGTCATCGAGGGGCCCGGCACCGGCTCGTCGGTGCGCCGCATCACCTTGCAGGAGCGGCTAGGCACCGATGTCCAGCGCCTGGCGCCGGGCCAGGTCATCGACGGCCAAACCATCTTCTTCGGCGCGTACCTCGAATGAAAACGGCACCAGGTCCATTTTTCCGTTGAGGGAGATGGAAAAATGGACCTGGTACCAGTTTTGACCGGACCGTTATGGCCCCTGATCGGCATCGCCGCCATCACCGCCGCCATCCTCCTCGCCAGCGCGCAGCCGGGGCTGGCCCCCCTCTTCCGGTGGCTGCCGGTGCCGCTCTGGTGCTACCTGCTGCCGATGCTCGCCGGCGCGGTGGGCTGGTTGCCCCAGCATCATGTCGCGTACCCGGTGCTCATCACACACCTGCTGCCGCTCGCGCTGGGCCTGTTGCTCCTCGGCCTGGATCTTCGCGCCGTCGCCCGAGCCGGTGGACGGGCGCTCGTGGCGGCGGCGATCGGGGCCCTCGGCGTCCTCGTGGGCGGCGTCGCGGGCCTCGGACTGTTGGCGCGGCAGCTGCCGCCTGAGGCGTGGCGAGGGGTCGGCGCGCTCGTCGGCACCTGGACCGGCGGCACGATGAACCTGCTGGCCCTGCGGACCCTGCTGAACACCCCGGAGCCCATGTTTGCGCCGCTCGTCGTCGTCGACGCGGTGGTCGCCTATGCGTGGATGGCGCTGTTGATGGCCGCCTCGAACGCGCAGCCGCCCATCGACCGCTGGTTGCGCGCTGAGCCGTTTGCGGCGCGCCCGGCGCCAGCGTCCGCCGCGCCGGACGATACGAGTCGGCCGGACGGTCCCTCGCTCGCCTGGTGTGCCGCGCTCGCCTTCGGGCTGTCGGTCGTCTCGCGGCTCATCGCCGCGCGCCTGCCCGCCTCCCCGCTGGTGAACTCCGCGACCGGCTGGGCGATCCTGCTGGTGACCACCGGCGCGCTGGGGCTGTCGCTCCTGCCCGTCGTGCGGCGCGCGGGACGCCACGGGCCCTTCATCGGCACCCCCTGCCTGTACCTCGTCCTCGCGGCCACCGGCGCGCAGGCGAAGCTCGCCGCGTTCTGGTCCACGCCGGCGTGGCTGCTGCTGGGCCTGGTCATCGTCGTGACGCACGCCGCGGCGCTGATCCTGGCCGGGCGCCTGCTGCGGCTGCCGCTGGGCGTGCTCGCCACCGCCAGCCAGGCGAACCTCGGCGGCGTCGTCTCCGCGCCGCTCGTCGGCGCCGTCTATCATCCGGCGCTGGCCCCGATCGGGCTCGTGCTGGCGCTGGCCGGCAACGCCCTCGGCACGTACCTGGGCCTCTTCGCCGCCACCTGGTGTCAGACACTTTCCCCGCTTTGAAAGGTGTCTGACACCATTCCGGGACTGGACAAATGGGCGGGCACGCGCTACAAATAGGGCGGGATGCCTGACCCGACGGCCCAGAAGACCGTCATGGTCGTGGAGGACAACCCGATGAACATGCGGTTGGCCTCCGACCTCCTGCGCTTGCACGGCTTCACCGTCGTGCCCGCCGACAACGGCGAGCAGGCCCTCGAGTTGCTGAAGACCGCGACGCCCCACCTGATCCTCCTCGACCTGCACCTGCCCGGGATGGACGGCTTTGAAGTCTTCAGCCGCCTCCGCGCCAACGCCGCGTGGGCGTCCATCCCGGTCGTGGCGCTGACCGCCTCCGCCATGCGGGAAGAAGCCGAGGAAATCATGGCGAAGGGGTTCAACGGCCACATCGCCAAGCCGATCGACACCAAGCGATTCGTCGAGCAGGTCAAGGCGATGGCGGGCTAGTGCTTCGGCTCGATTGAAATGACCGATAGTTGCTCTGTCGAAACGCCACGGTTCCAGAGCAAAACGTGTCAGACACGTTTCCCGCTGCGAGACGACCGGTCGAAAGGTGTCTGACACCTCTTGCGGCCGTCCCAGCAGCTGTTCGACAGTGCAACCGATAGTCGTTAGAACGCTTAGGTCATTTCAATCTCGCTCAGCACTAGTGCCGAGCGGACGAATCGATCAACGCAAAATAGTCGAGGCGCTAAGCCGATCCCCCGCATGCGGCTCCAGGTGACGGTCGCGCAGAAGCTCCTCGCGCTCATCTCCATCCCCCTCTGCTTCCAGCTCGCCTTCGTCGGCCTCATCGTCAAGATGCAGCGGGAGAGCGACGAGGCGCAGGCGCTGCAGCTGCGCTCGGAAGACGTCACCTCGAAAGCGTACACCTTGCTCGACCTGCTGCTCGAAGCCGACTCCGACCTGCGCGCCGGCATCGTGACCCGCTACCCGGACTTCTTCGATTCGCTCGAGGAGACGCTGCTGGAACTCCCCGATGTGCTCGCCGACCTGGAGGGGCTCGTGCAGGATCACGCGGTCCAGCTCGAAGTCGTGAAGCGGGTGGTCGACAAGGTGGACGACAAGATCGCGGTCATGACGTCCATCGCCGAGCAGGTGCGCGGGGGCGCGGTCGAGTACGCCGCCGTGCGGATCAAGCTGGCCAAGAACAACCTCGACACGACCGCGATCCAACAGGTCATGACCACCCTGGTCCAGAAATCGCTGCAGCTGACCGCCGCCCGCCAGCGGCAGCTCGAGCGCTCCGCCAAGCATCTCAACTGGCTGCTCGGGGTGGGGACGATCGTCGTCGTGCTCCTGAGCCTGCTGATCTTCGTCGTGTTCATGCGCGACATCAGCGCGCGGCTGGCCACCCTCACCCAGAACACCCGCCGGCTGGCGAAGAACGAGGCGCTGGCGCCGCCCATGCGCGGCGCCGACGAGTTCGCCCGGCTGGACGCCGCCTTCCACGACATGGCGGACGCGCTGGCCGAGGCGGTCGCGCAGGAGCGCGCCGCCAAGGAATCCGCCGAGGCCGCCAACAAGGCCAAGAGCCGGTTCCTGGCGAACATGTCCCACGAGCTGCGCACGCCGCTCAACGCCATCATCGGCTTCTCCGAGATCCTCAAGGACGAGAGCTTTGGCGCGCTCAACGACCAGCAGAAGGAATACACCGGCTACATCCTCACCAGCGGCAAGCACCTGCTGTCGCTCATCAACGACATCCTCGATCTCTCGAAGGTCGAGGCGGGCAAGATGGAGCTGTCGCTCTCCGCGGTCAACCTCAAGGAGCTGTTGGCCAACAGCCTCGCCATGTTCAAGGAGCAGGCCCACAAGCACCGGGTGGAGCTCTCGCTCGCCGTCCAGGACGGCGCCGAGGCCATCACGGCGGACGAGCGGAAGGTGAAGCAGGTCGTCTTCAACCTCCTCTCCAACGCGGCCAAGTTCACCCCGGACGGCGGCCGCATCGGCATCGAGGTGACGCGGCAGGACGGCGGGCTCGTCCAGATCTGCGTCTGGGACACCGGGATCGGGATCGACGCCAAGGACCACCACAAGATCTTCCAGGAGTTTCAGCAGGTGCAAAGCGACTACTCGAGGAGATACGCCGGCACCGGCCTGGGGCTGTCGCTCACCAAGCGGTTCATCGAGCTGCACGGCGGCACGATCTGGTTCAAGAGCGCCGGCAAGAACCAGGGCACGCGCTTCAGCTTCACGCTGCCGATCAGCGGACCGGAGACCCCGCCGCCTCCGCCACCTCGGGCCGCTCCGGCACCGACGCCCGCGTGACATCGGAACATCCGCCAATGGTCAAGCCGTCCACCATCCTCGTCGTGGACGACGAGCCGCACAACGTCAAGCTGCTCGACGCGCTCCTGCGCGCCAACGGCTACCAGGTCGTCACCGCGGCCACCGGCGAGGAGGCGCTGCAGCGCGTCGCCGCGTCCGCGCCGGACCTCATCTTGCTCGACGTCATGATGCCCGGGCTCGACGGCTTCGAGGCCACGAGGCGGCTGCGAGCCAACCCGACGACCCGGCTGATCCCCATCGTGCTGGTGACCGCGCTCAAAGAGACCGAGGATCGCATCCGGGGCATCGAGGCCGGCTGCGACGATTTCCTCTCCAAGCCGGTCGACAAGCACGAGCTGCTGGCGCGGGTCAAGACGCTGCTGACGCTCAGCTACTACCGGTCGCTGCTCGATGAGCGGGAGAAGTTCGAGGCGGTCATGCAGCAGGCCGGCGACGGCATCGTCGTGTTCGACGCCTCATGGCGCCTCATCCGCCTCAACGCCACGGCCGCGATGCTGTTGGAGGTGGACCCAAACGCGCCCCCGGCGGATTGGTTCGCGCACCTGGCCCAGCGCTTCACCCCGCCCTCCGCGTCCGAGCTGCGCCAGCAGCTCATGACGACGTCGCTGGCGTTCGACCTGGCCCGCGCGGAAACCGAGGCGACCCGCGCGCTGATTCTCGCGGTGCGCTCCCATGTGGCCCGCGATCCGGCGGGGGCCATCAGCAGCATCGTCTGGACGCTCCACGATGCCTCCGAGGAGCGGCGGGAGGACTGGATGAAACGCGATTTCCTCAGCCTGATCTCCCATAAGCTGCGCACCCCGGTCGCCGTCATCACCAACAACGCCGCCCTGCTGCGCGACGAGCTCGCCGGAGCGCTGACGCCGGAGCAGCGGCCGGTGATCGAAGGCATCCTCAGCAAAGCCGATGAGCTCGACCGGCTCATCGGCAAGCTGCTGGGCTTCACGTCCGTGTACAGCCAGACGGTGGAGCGGCCGGCCGATGCCATCGACGTGAGCCGGGAGGTGCCGAGCCTGGCGGCGGCGGCGGTGAAGCGGCTGCGCCGCAAGCCGGTCGCGTGGCGCCTGCAGGGCGCGGACGGCCGCGCGCCGGTGCGCATGCACAAGACCCACCTGGAGCTGATCCTCGGCAACCTCATTGAGAACGCGGTCGTCTGCAACGACAAGCCGTCCGTCGAGCTCGTCGTCTCGGTGGCGCCCGGCGCAACGCACGTGGAGGTCTCGGTCACCGACAACGGCCCCGGCATCCCGCCGGAGGAGCGGGAGCGGATCTTCGAGCCGTTTTACCAGGTCGAAAAGGACTTCACCGGCAACGTGGAGGGCCCGGGCCTGGGATTGGCCTTGGTGAAGCGGCTGGTGGGCGCGTACGGGGGCAGCCTGCGCGTGCAGTCGCAGCTCGGGCGCGGCTCGACGTTTACCATCAGCCTCCCGCTTCATCCTGCGTCATCCGTGTCAGGAAGAATTACCCCTTGACAGAAAACGGAAAATTGGAAACAATACGCCCATGCTGCCTTGTGTCCGGCAGATGCGTGTCCTGACGTGGGCGGTGCTCCTCGCCGCGTTGGCGCTCCCCTCCCTCCTCCCTGCGCAAGAGCTCCTCGACGAAGACTACGAAGAGGACGCTGCCGCGCTCCTCGCTGAAGGCGAGGCCGGCGGCTCCGACCAGCCGATCGCGGTGGAGCTGGCCCAAGGGATCGACCTGCTGAACGACCAGATCGCGTCCCAGGACGAGCTCCTCAAGACCGCGCAGACCGACCGCGAGAAGCAGCTCATCCGCAACCACATCCGCTCGCTCCAGAAGGAACGCCGCTCGCTCGAAAGCCTGCTCCTGAAGCTCGTCGGGCCCAACATCGACATTCGGCAGGCTGCCCGCGAGCACCAGGCGGAGCTGCGCCAGGAGCGGGACTACAAGACGCTTGAGAAAGACGACCGGCAGACGCCGCAGTAAGGCCGCCATGAAGCCGCTCGGGAGCATCCTGAAAGTCCTGATCGCGGCGGCCCTCGGCTGGACGGCATCGCCCGTGGTGGCGTCCGACCGCGACGAGGCGATCGCGCAGACCGTGCAGCTTGCGCAGGCCACCGAGGACGCCGAGCGAAAAGAGCCGCCTGAGCGGGCCGCCGCCCCGGCCGCCCGGGCGCTGACGCCGGAAGAGATCGTCGCCGCGATCAAGGTGCGGGCCCAGCGCGAGCTGGCCCGCCGGCGCGCCCGCCGGTGGTCGGTCAGCCACCTGTGGACCTGGACCCTGGCGAACGAGAGCAACCCCGCGCTCATCAAGTCGCGCCTCTCCGCGAAATATATGGAAGAGTACATCAGCGCGACCTTCGCCTACAAGCTCACCCCGAAGCTGAACTGGCAGCTCGGCTACAGCATGGACGCGCTCCACTACGATGAGTACACGGACGGCAGCACCCTCACGAATTCGGTGACCACCAAGCTCATCTGGCGGCTCGCCAAGCCGTACCGCGCCGAGGTCCACTACACGTTCGACGACTCCGACTACCCCTATGACGATGGCGCGAGCACGTTTGACCAGAAGGTCCACCTGCGGCTCCGCCAGAGCTTCCTCAAGAAGTACTACCACTATGTCGGCTGGACCTACCTGCGCAAGCAGTACAAGGATAAGCAGAAGCGGGAGACGACCGCGGACCGGGTCGCGGGCAAGCGCCGGCGGGATGACCGGCACACCGGCATGCACGAGATTGGGGGACAGGTCGGCGAGGGCAACAGGCTCAAGCTGAAGCAGGAGTTCTACTACAACGACTCCAACGAGGGCTACCTGGACTACAACGATGCGCAGGACTACAAGGTCAAGGCCACCTTCCTGCGGGACTGGACGAAGCAGTGGTCCACGACGAGCGCGTTCACCTATGAGCTGAAGCGGTACGAGGCGCGCAACGTCAGCGACCGCGGGGTGGCCCAGCAGGACTACACGAAGACGTACGAGCTTGGCGCGACGTACAAGATCACCGACCAGGTGGACCTGGCCTACACCTGGAAGTACAAGCAGAACGACTCCAACGACACCGGCCAGGCGTACCAGGACGTCACGAACTCCCTCGCCCTGACCGCTTCGTTCTAACCACAAGGGGTCAGGCACTGTTCCCGCGTTGAAAAGTGTCTGACCCTGCTCTGTCGAAAAGCTACGGCTCCAGGGCAAAAGGTGTCAGACACGTTTCCCGCTGCGAGACGACCGGTCAAAAGGTGTCTGACACCTCTTGCGGTCGTCCCAGCAGCTGTTCGACAGAGCAGTCTGACCCCTTTACATTAGCAGCTTGCCGGGCCCTGGGTCGCGTGGTCGTGGCAGGTCCCGTCCGAGTGCCGGTAGATCTCGTGCATGTGCGTCTCGGGGGTCATGTCGCCGTTGTGGTCAGCCACATGGGCCTCCGTCCGCACCAAGGTCTCCGCATTTGAGTCCAACCGCGTCTCTAACCGCGTCTCCGTATTGGTTTCAAAATATCGCTCCGGGGCTTCGTAGTAGTGCTCGGTGGACGTCATTTCCCACTCGCGCTGCGTCTCCATCATCTCCCGGTAGCGCTCGACCTCGGCCGTGGTGTGCTCGCCTGAGCTCGCCCAGCGCTCGAAGGCCTCGCGCGGATCCACGTACTGCCGCTCGGGCCCCATCATCATCTCGCGCCCCATCATCTCCGGGCCGCCCATCTCGCTGGCATGCTCCCACGGGTTCTCGCCGCTCGCCATGGAGCGCTCAAACTGGGCGCGGATCTGGTCGATCTCCGCTTGCGAGCGACCGGTGCTGCCGGTGTCCATGGCCCAGCGCTCAAAGGCCTCGCGCGCCTGCTCCGGCGTGCCGGTGGGACCGTATCGCTCCCCGCGGTCGCCTCCCCCGTACTCCATGAACCGTTCCATCTCCATATGCGCGAACTCGCGGGCGTAGTCGGCCATCTCCGGCCGCTCGGCCATGTACCGCTCCATCTCGGCGTACATCTTCTCCATCATCTCCGGGGTGGGGCGGATGAACTCGCCGCGCTCATGCGCCTCGAACATCTCCTTCATGCGCGCCGCGCCCTCCGGGTCATGCCGCTGGGCTTCCGCGTAGGCCTGGTCGAACATCGTCCGGGCGTCGCCCCGGCTGATCGTCTCGCCCGGGCCGCCGAAGCCGACGCCCCAGTCGCCACCACGAGGGTCGTCCACGATCCGCGCTCCTCCCGTCGGGTCAAACCCCGTGGCCCGGAACGCCTCGAAGGCGGTGCGCATGCTCTCGGCCAGCTCGGTGTTGCCGCGGCTCATCGCCTCGGCGATCTTCGCTTCGACCTCCGATTGCAGGACGCGGGCCGAGACCTCACGCTGGACTTCCCGGAGGTTCTCCACTTCTTGCACCAGCCCGGCGTCCTCAAGGTCGCCGTCGCGAAGGTCGCGCAGGCAGATTTCGCTCTGCTTCCGAATCACCTCAGCCAGCTCCGGGTCGCGGGTCGCGGCGGCAGCGATCAGCCGCTCCACTTGCGCGGCCACCGCCTCGCGGGTCGCGTCGACATCCGCAACCTCAATCGCCCAGGCGAGCGGCGCCTGAAACGTCAACCCGCCGATGACCAGCGCCACCCCCAGCTCCCGACACATGCCTGCCACGCTCATCTCTCTCCCTCCTGTTCACCACTTATGGTTGCGGTGGACTGTCGCGATACTGCTCAGGAGCCTGATACTCAGGGGCCTCGTATTCTCTAGGCGCCGTCTCGGTCTCTCGCTCGACCGCGGGAGCTTCATACTCATGGGTCGGGGCTTCGTACTCCGCGTTCCATGGTTGGCGCTTCGTACTCCCGCTGCATGGTCTCAAACTCGCGGGTCGGGGCTTCGTACTCATGCTCCGTGGATTCGTACATGCGCTCGGGTGACTCGTACAGGCGCTCCGGCGATTCGTACATCCGCTCGAATGTCCCGAGCTCGCGCTCCATCGCCGGGTGCTCGCCTTCAAACATGCGCTCCATTTGCTCGCGGGCCTCGGGGGACATCTGCTCATAGGCGCGCTCGAAGCCCTCTTGATGTCCGCCCTGCTCCCACTCGCGGCCGTCCGCGGGCTCAATGCCGTGGTCGCGGAGGATCTCAAACATCCGGTCGCGCGCCTGCCCCTCATTCATCTGGCCGGACTCGAACTGGTCGCGCAGCTCCTGCATCCGCGGGTCGTTGTGGACTTCCTGGAACCGCGGATCCTGACCCGGCATGCCGCCCTCGCCTTCAACCGGAGGGCCGATGAGGCGCGGGTCGCGGCCCGCTGTTCCCTGCTGATCGCCGGCCGTGAGGTCCCCGACGGCGCCCTGCAGGGCGGCATCCGTTTGGCCTCCCTGGCCTTCTTGAGCCGGGGGAAGGGTGCTGAGATCCGTCGAATTGAGCTGCCGCTCCATCTCGGCGGCGAGCGCAGGATCGGTCTGGCGGGTGGCTTCAATCACTTGGAGGATGTGCTCGCGGGTGGTGGCGTCGGAACTCGTTGCGGCTTCCGCCACGTCATCGCCATCGGCGGCCCAGGCGGAGGTGGGACCCATGAGGAGGACAAACGCTGCGCCGATGCCGAAGCGCTTCATGTGGGGTTGCAGACCCATGCACCACCTCCGCGTCCATGGCAACAAAACACCCCTTGGGCCCATCCCAAGGGGTGCATCGCCTGACTTACGTCAGCCAAATCCGGCAGCTGGCTGCCCTACCCTAACCGCAACTTAGGGGGTAGGCCCTGTAGCTTTGCGCCCCATTCTTTCGAATGGTTTGCCCTTCTCAGATCAAGGGATTGTCAACGACCGTTCGCTTCCGTTACAAGAAGCATACCTGAGGTGTTGCAACTCTGTCAAGGGAGGGAAGCGATCGTGCGGCGCTGCTGCCAGGCGTCCCACCAGCGGGCGGCGGCGTAGTGCGGATAGTGCCGGGGAAAGATGTCGGAGTTCACCATCGCGCGCAGCCGCCTGTCGTCCAGCGCGCCGGCCGCCAGCACAAACGGCTCAACCTGCGACCGGTAAAAGGACGTGAGAGGCTCCCGCTCCGCCTGCGGCCGGCGCGCGACATAGGCCTCGAGCCCTCCAGCGGATGCGATCCGATCGCGCAGGTGCCGGAGTTGCCTGGCATAGGCGCGCGTTTCTTCTTCCACCAGCTCGCGGATCAGCGCGTGCAGGACGGCGATGGTCTGCCGGCTCACTCGCGGGCCGTACGCGGCCTGCTGCGCGAGCAGCCCATTCACGGCGCGGCGGGTGGCCGGCGCATGCTTCACGTGCTCCAGCTCGTGGAGCAGAATCGCTTCCTGGATGAGCGCCGGCGCCTGCAGCAGCCGATCAGGGTCCAGCGCAACCGCGCGCAGCGCGCCATCCCGATCAAAGGTCAGGACGATCCAAGACTCCGGCGATTCGGCTGAGGAGCGCGTCACCATCCCTGGAGTGCGCAAGGCCGCCCCCAACTGGTCGATAGCGGCCTGATCCGCTGGATCAGGCACCTGGGCTCTGAGCGCCTGCAACAGGCCTGCCACATCCTTGACCGAAGAGGAGCGGGTGGGCGTGGCTACCACCCGCCCCTGCCAGACCAGGCCAGAGGCCAGCACGCCGGCCATGATAAAGAGGAAGGGCACCAGTCGCTTCATGTGGAATTATTGTAATATTTATAGACCGCGTGTCAACCGGAAAATGCGGCAACCGGGCTCCTACCCGCGATCGAGGTCAGCGCGAGGCTGGGGGAACGAGTCGTGCGGTTGGTTGAACGGAAGGAGAGGTCGTTGCGTGCCGCGATAGCGGGATTTCATGATCGGCGGCACTCGGGACAGCAGGAGGAACGCCGCAATCACCACGAGGCCGCACACCATCAACCACCGGATGAGACGTCTTCTCCATCGCCTGGGTCGCATCCCCGCCCTCACGCGAGCCTGCGGAACACCGCCACGACCTTGCCGAGGATCGTCAGCGGCTTGTCGGCCGAGACGACGATCGGCTCCATCGTGGGGTGCTCGGGCTGCAACCGGATCTGCTCGCCCTCCTTGAGGAACCGCTTCACGGTCGCTTCGTCCCCGACCAGGGCGACGACGATCTCGCCGGATTCCGCCGCGGGATGCTGGCGGACGATCACATAGTCGCCGTCGAGGATGCCGGCGTTGATCATGCTCTCGCCGCGCACCTGCAGCGCGAAGTGGGGCGGCGCGTCAGGCGAGGCGGCGGCGCCGATCCAGTCGCCGTCGATCACCACGTGCCCTTCCACATGCTCCTGGGCCAGCACCGGCTGCCCGGCCCGCACGCGGCCGACGAGCGGCACGCGCAGCGCGTGCTCGAACGGCGCCATGACATCCAGCAGGCTGATGCTGCGCGCCCTCGGCTCGCGTTTCAGGAACCCTTTTTTGGCGATGGCATCGAGGTGGGTGGTGACGCCCCGGAGGCTCCTGATGCCGAGCAGCTTGCCCAGCTCCCGGATGGTCGGGGGGTAGCCGCGCTGTCGGATCCAGCCCCGGATCGTCTCCAACACCGCGTGCTGTCGCTTGGTGAGCTGCTTGGCCATCGTGATGTCAGTATACGAGACGGCTGTCTACTTTTCAAGACGCGCTCGCACACCGCTCAGCGCACGCAGGGTCTGCTGAAGCTGCGCGCGGACCGACGCGAGCTGCTCCGGCGTGAGCGGATGCTCGAAGAGCCGCTGCTGGATCGCCAGGGCCTGCTGCAACTGCGTCAATCCGTCAGCCAGGCGCTCCGACGCGAGCTGTTGCTGGCTCACCCGGGACGCCAGCTCGCTCGCCGCAAGCGCCGTGTCCAGGTCGGCGGGGTCGTTGTGCAAGCCGTTCAGGTACGCGTCCAGCGCCTCCGGGAACCTGCCGGCCTCTGCAAATCCGCGCCCGAGCCTGCGCCAGTACGCCAGGCCGGTCGCGGCTTCCGCAAACCGCACGTCGTGATCGGGGATGAACTCCACCCCCCAGCCCCGCAAGACCGGATAGCTGTAGAGATGCAGGAGCAGCTCGTGCGGCACGCCGTTGCGAAACACGAGCACGGCGGCGGAGGACGCGCGGCCCTTGAGGGCGGTGGAGATTTCCGCGAACTCGTCGATCGAGCGGATCTCGGCCTGCTGCACGCGCACGATGATGTCGTCGGGGCGCAGGTCAGCCAGCGCCGCCTGCGAGGCGTCTTCCACGCTGACGACGCGCACCCCCAGCGGGCTGTCCGCCACGGTGACGCCTCGAAAGACCGATGGGCGTTGCGCCGCAACGGCCGTGGCGTGCAACAGGACGACCGCAAAAAGTGTCAGACACTTTTCGAGCTGTCGTCTCGCAGCGGGAAACGTGTCTGACACGTTTTGCCCCTTCACAACATGGTGGGGCCGCGCAGCGCGATGTCAAGCAGCAGCGCCAGGATCGCCAGCGGCAGCCACAGGCCCACCAGCGGCGCGGTCACGGTGACCGTGGTGGCCGGCGGCACGAACGCGCGATCGGCCAGGTCGTACGCGCCCGAGGTGGCGCGCGCGATCTGCCGCAGCAGCTCGTCGTGGGGAAGCTGGCCGGGGGCCTCGCGCCGCGCCGGCGGCGTGCCGACCTGCACCCACCGCTTGGCGAACAAGTTCCCTCGACTCGTCCCGTCGGCGTCGGGACTCGCTCGGGATTCCGCCCCACGGGGCTCCATCGGCGCGTCGGATGAGCCGGCGGCGTCTCGATCGGCCGCAGACGTCTCGAGGGCCAGCTGGTACCAGCCGCTCGCCACCTGCTCCAGCGACGCCTGCCAGCGCCACGGGCCGGTCTGCACGAAGGAAAGCGGCACCGTCGTCTCAGGCTGCTCGGCGGCGATCAGCATCCCGCGCGGATCCTGCAGGGCGCCTTCCAGGATCAGGCGGGGGATCTGGCGGCTGGCGTCCACCGAGACGAAGAGCTCCTCGGTCAGCCGCGGCCGCATCGCCCATCGGACGACCTGCGCCCAGACGCCCTCGAACCCGTCCCAGCGCACCCACTCCGGAGCCCACCGGACGTCCGCATCCGAGGTAAACGACACCACGCGGCCGCGCCCCACAGCCCATCGGGCCAGCAGCGGATCGTCGCCCGCGCCGCCGCTGACCGTCAGATCCGTCCGCGCGCCGGGCCGTGCGGTGGCGGTCAGGTAGCCGCGCAGCGACGGCCAATCGTCGAGCCCGGCGAACCAGTCGGTGGAGGGGTCCTTGCGCGGGCGGAACAGCCCTTCGGCAAACGGCAGCTTGCCGACGGCCCGTTCCGCGTCGCGGGCCACGAGCTTCGGCAGCTCGTCCAGGCTGCGCAGCGGGTAGAACGTCCCGCCGGTCGACTGCGCGAGCCAGCGCAGGTAGTCGGTGTTGATGAACGCCGCGCCCACCCCGATCGTGCTCACGCTGACGTGGTCCTGCTGAAACGAGCCAATCAGCGCGCGGTAGCCGGACTCCTGAAACGGCGTGTTGCCGTCCGAGAGCAGGATGATGTGCTTCACCGAGGCCCCGGTCAGCTCCAGCCGGTCCGCGGCCGCGCCGAGCGCCGGGAACACGTCCGTCCCGCCGCTGGACTTCAGCTTCACGAGTGTGTCCACCAGCCACGAGCCGATCTGCCCGGCCGGCTGCACCTCGGCCACGACGTAGGGCTGGGTGTCAAACGCCAGCACGCCGACCAGATCCTCCGGGGCGAGCTGCTTCACCAGCTCCACCGCCGCGCGTTTGGTCGCGGCGATCCGCGGCCCGAGCATGGAGGCGGAGCGATCGATGAGCAGGATGACGCAGACGCGCCGCTTGGACTCCTGCAGGCCTTTCGGCTCGAAGCGCACCGGCAACAGGCCGTCGATCGGCGCGGGGGTGTTCAGCTCATCGGCCAGGTTGCCGCCCAGCCCGACGGTCACCAGCCCCGCGCCGAAGGCCTCGACGTACCGCCGCAGCGCCTCGGCCTGCTCGGGCGACAGCGCCGATTTTGGCACGCCGAAGAGCAGGACCGCGTCATACTCGCGCAGCGCAGACTCGTCGCTCGGCAGGTCGCTGAGCCGGTTGATCATGACGTCGATCTCCCGGCGCTTCAAGGCCTGCGCGAGCAGGGGCGGGTGCGTCGCGCGCTCGGTGACGAGCAGCAGCCGCGGCGGGCCCTCGACTTCGGTGTACGCCCGCCGCGGCTCCAGGATGCGCTCCGATGGCAGCTCCCACGTGTCCTCGAACGCCATCGTGCCGCGGCCGATCGCCGGCACCGTCACGGTGAAGACCTGCCAGCCGGGGCGCACGACGACGCGCTGCCGCGTGATGACGACCCCGTGCAGCGCAATCGTCACCCGGCCCTGGGTCGGCTGCGGCGATCCGCTGAACACCACGAGCTGATGCGGAATGGGCGCGCCCTGCCGGACGACGGGCGGCACCGCCAGGTGCTGCCACAGCGTCTTCACCGCCCCTGCCGCCGGCGGCGGCTCAGGGAAGACCTCAAGCCCCAACCGCCTGACCGACGACAGCACGCCGGCCACGTTGCCCACGGTTTCCCGCCCGTCGCTGAGCAGCACCACCCCCACGCGGCCGGTCGATCCCGCGCGCGCGGCCGAAGGCTCGCGCGACGCCGGCAGCCAAGCCGCGGCGGACAACAGCGCCGCTTCCAGGTTGGTCTGCCCCCGCTCAATGGGCGCGCGCGCCAGCTGTTGCTGGAGGGCCTCGGGGTCGGTCAGCGGTTCGCGGTCGAACGGCATCACGAGGCGCGCGTCGCCGCCGAAGGCGATGAGGGCCCGCGGCACCTGCGCGGGCCGGCGTGATTCCAGCGAGGCGATCCGGCGGGCGAACCAGCGCCGCTGGGCCTCGTCGATGCTGGCCGAGCCATCGACCACGTACATGACATGCCGGGGCACGTCCTGCAGGCGGCTCGCCGAGGCGCCAAGCAGCGCGGCCCCCAGCGCCGCCAACGCGAGCAGGCGGCACAGGACCGCCGCAGGCTTGCGCCACCCTCCCAGGGGGATGCGCCGGCTGCGCCAGAGGATGAGCAAGACGATCGCGATGAGCAGCAAGAGAGGCGGGGTGGTCATCGGCGGAACAGCCGGACCGGTGCAGTGGGCCGGGTGTAAAACCACCATTCGACGAGCAGCAGGAGGAGGATGAGCACCGCCAACAGCGAGAAGAGCGGATGCGGCACGCGCCGGAGCGGCTCGGCGCCGGCGCGCGTCACCGGGAGCGGCTGCCACGTCGAGGCCCGGCTGAGCAGGTTGGACTCCAGCGGGTCCAGGAAATTCACGGCCGCGGTCAGCTCGCGGCCCGCCTGGACGAAACGATACAACCCGGCCACCGTTGTCTCATCGTAGCGGATGACCCCGCCCCGGCTGTCGATCGCCTCGGCCCTCCCATCCGGCCGGTGCACGGTGACCGCGCCCGGCTCAAAGCCTCCGCTGAGGCTCACGACCTCTCCCGTCGTCTGCAGCGCCGCCGGCCCCATGAGCCACCGCAGGCTGTTGAAGAACGCCAGCAAGAGCGGGGTCGACGGCGGGCTGGCGGAGGGATCGACCCGAATGACCACGGTGCGCCGGCGCTCTTGCTCCTCCGCGACGACCACGGGCCATTGGGCTCCGCCGATCAGGGCCGAGACCATCGGCAACCCGTTGGCGGATGGGGCGGGCCCCCACACCAACCCAGTTAGTGTGGGGGCGGGCGTTGAGGCCAGCGCGGCGCTGACCACCCCGACCGGATTCAGGTAGGCGCCGATCGGGTGGTCCGTCGACACGAGCCAATGCCTGGGGACGCTCGGGCCGCTCGCGCGCGCGTCAAACACCAACGCGGCCGCGGCGGCGGGCACGACCTGGCGCTCGTCGTCGGTCACAAGCAGCATCGGGCCGTCTCGCGGCGGCGCGTCAAGGCTCCACGGCAGCGCCTCGCACGCCCCCAGCCAGCCGGACACCGTCCGGACGAACGCTGGGTCGTCCGAGCGCACGACGACCGGTAACAGCGCCTGCTGCTGAAGCGGTACCCACGCGGTGTTATCCACCGACAGGCCGTCGGAGCCGGCCTGCACGGTCACGGGCACCATGCCCGACGCGGCCTCGGGCAGCGCCAGCGCCACCACGCGCCGCGCGCCGGCATTCAACGCCACGCTGGCTCGCGCAGCATCGCCGGCGCGCACCAGCACCGAGGCCGGACCGCGGGAGAAATTCTGCACGGTGACCAGCAGCCGCGCCGCTGCCGGCAGGCAGAGCGGCCCTTGCGCGTCGAGGCCGACGAGGGCCACGTTGCCGAGGGGGCGGCCGACCGTGATCCAGCGCACCGGGGCGTCGACCCCGGCGCCGGGTTGCGCCTCGTCGGTGACCACCAGCAGCTCATCGGGGTCGTCGCCGAGCAGCGCCAGCCCGATGCGGACGGCCGTCGCCAGGCTGCCGCCCAGATGGCTCGCCTGCGCCTCCCGCACCGCCTGCAGGAGGCTGACCGCGTCGCTGGTGGGCTGCGGGGTCAGCGGGCCCCCCGGCGCGGTCCGCATGATGAACACCTGCTCGGTGGGCGCTTTCTTCGCGATCCGCCACAAGAGCGCCTGGCGGCCTTCTTCAAACGCCTCGGCGCCCCGCGGCCCCGCGGCCATGCTCGCGGAGGTGTCGAGCACCGCCAAGAGGGTCTTCGCCCGCGGCTGGAACATCACCGGCTGCGCCAGCGCCAGCGCCAGCGCGATCAGCGCGGCGAGCTGCAGCCAGAAGAGGAGGTTGACGACGACGCGGCTGACGCGCTTCGGCGGCCGCGCGAGCAACCGCTCAAACGGGATGAGGCTCGGGATGGGCACCTGGCGGCGCGTCGCGGCGAAGCGCCACAGCCAGACGAGCGCCGGCACGCTCGCCAGCCACACCAGCGCCCACGGGGTCAGCAGCGTCATGTCAAAAAGGTGTCAGACACCTTTCCCGCTTTGAAAAGTGTCTGACACCTCTCCACCGATCATTCGAGGAAGCCGTGGATCGGCAGCCGCGTGGTGATGAAGGTGTCGAGGCTCTCATCGAGCCGGTGCTGGGCGAAGGCGATCCCCTCGCGCTTGCAAAAGCGCGCCACCTGCTCGTTGTGGTCGGCCACCGCCCGCTCGAGCTCCGCAGGGCGGTAGGCGAGCTGATGCGTGCGGCCGGTCTCCACGTCCACCAGCACCCCCGCGCGCGCCAGCGACGCCGGGTGCAGCTCCTGCGGCGTCAGCACCTGGATCAGCTTCACTTCGAGATTGCGCACCAGCAGCGTGTGCAGCGCGCGGAACAGCTCCGCCGGCCGCACCATGGCGTCGGTGATCACAATCGCCTGCCCGCCGTGGATCCGCAGCGCGATGGCCGCGCGCCGCATCCACTCCTCCATCGCCACCTGGCCGCCTGCCTGCGCCTGCCCCTGGCAGGCAGGCAGGCCGGGCGCCGCGCGGCGGGCGCGCTCCGCCAGGCGGAAGAGGTCGTGGCGCGTGCGGAACCAGGGGCTCGCTTCCGGGGCGCCGGGGGCGATCCAGCTCAGGCGCACGTAATGGCCGCTGGCCAGCCCGATGTAGCCGAGGCTGACCGCGAGGCGCGCGGCGCGCTCGAACTTCCGCGGGGTGGGCAGGCTCATGGAGGCGGTCGCGTCCACCATGAGCTCGACGGAGAGGACGACTTCCTCTTTATAGGTCTTCACGAACAGCCGGTCGAGGCGGGCGTAGAGGTTCCAGTCGATCGCCCGGATGTCGTCGCCGGCGCAGTAGGGGGAGTAATCCGCGAACTCGACCGACGAGCCGCGGCGGTTGATGGGAAACCGGCCGCCCAGCTTGTTGCCAGCCCGAACCCACCGGACGGACAACTCCAGCGCCTCAAGCCGCCGGATGAAGGCGGGTGTCAACCACGCGGAAGCGGGCATGCCTCTAGGCTCGGGGCTCGGGGCTCGGGGCTCGGGGCAAATGCCCAGAGCCCCCAGCCTCCAGCCCTGAGCCGAGAGCGGTGTTGCGGACGGGGTCCGTCAGTTCGGTGATGATGTCGGCCGCCGTGCGGCGATCCGCTTCGGCCTCAAAGGAGAGGACGATGCGGTGGTTGAGCGCGGCGAGGATCACCTGGTCCACATCCTCGACGCTGACGTTGACCCGCCCATGGACCAGGGCCAGCACCTTCGCCCCCATGAGGATGGCCTGGGCGCCGCGCGGCGAGGCCCCGTAGCGCAAGAACCGCTTGGCGGGATTCTCCGAGCCGTCCTCCGAGGGGCGCGTGGCGGTCACCAGCCGCACGACGTACTCTTCGATGGCGCTGGCCACCAGGACCTCGCGGACCAGCCGGCGCGCGCTGAGAATCCACTCCCGGGCCCCCTCCGGCGGCAGCACCGGCTGCACCGCCGCGACCGTCGCGGTGGTGGTCCGTCGCAGGATCTGCGACAGCTCCGCCGCGGAGGGATAGTCGATAAAGACTCTGAACAGGAACCGATCCAACTGGGCCTCAGGGAGCACGAACGTCCCCTCCATTTCGATCGGGTTCTGGGTCGCGATCACGAAGAAGGGTTCCTCGAGGCGGAACGTCGTGCCGGCGACGGTGACCTGGTGCTCCTCCATCGCCTCCAGCAGCGCGGACTGCGTCTTCGGCGTGGCGCGGTTGATCTCATCGGCCAGCAGGATGTGCGTGAAGACCGGGCCCTGCGTGAACTCGAACCCCTTGCGCCCATCCCGGTCCACGACGAGCTGCGTGCCCAGGATGTCCGCCGGCATGAGATCCGGCGTGCATTGGATCCGTTTGAACGAGAGCCCCATCGCGTGGGCGAACGACTTCGCCAGCAGCGTCTTGCCCAGCCCCGGCACCCCTTCGAGCAGCACGTGGCCCCCGGCGAAGAACGCCCCCAGCAGCCGCTCCACCACCTCCTCCTGCCCGACGATCACCTGCCCAAGCGCCTGCCGAATGGACGTGAAGGTGTGACGAAACTTCTCTGGATCAAGCAACCGCTCTGCCATGGACACTCCTTATCATCGCTTGAGGCGACCAAACACGTCCTGGTATTCGGGGGGAACCGCCTCGCGTTCGGCCGCCGGCTCCTCGCGCGGCTCATCCGCAAGCTGCGCCGGCTCCGGCGTGGCCTGCGGCGCGGCATCCTCCGCGCGCGCCGAGGGCTCGCCCGTGCCGCCACCGGGACGCCGCGCCCGGGTGTCAGCGGTGTCGGTCGCAAGCCCCATCGGCACCGCCGCTCCGGTGCCGGCGGGTGGCAGCGGGCTCGGCGATTCAAACAAACTGGGGTCGGTCCCCGTGCCAGCTTGCGGCGCGGAGGCGTGGTCCTTCGCCGCCTGTTCCAACTGCGCCTGCAACGCCTTCAGCTCGCTTGACACTTCTCGCAGCAGCTGCTGGATCTGCGCTTTCATGGCGTCGCTGCCTGCCTGCGCCCCGCCGACAGGCGGGGCAGGCAGGCCGCCGAGCGCTTGGCCCGCCCCTTGACCGATCGCGCGTTGGCGAGCGGCGGCCGACTGCAACCCGCCCGCTTGGGCGTGCATCCCGCTCTGCCCGCGCTGCGCGCCCTGCTGCTGCGCGGCGGCGGCCTGCTGGCTCATCACGCCGCTCGACTGCGCAACTCCCTGCTGGGCTCCTTCGCGCGCCGAGGCCTGATCGGATGCGCCCTGTTGGCGAGAGGCAGGCTGGTCCTGTTCAGCGCCCTGCGTGGCACCGGCGTCTTGCCCCGTGCCGTCTCCGGGTTGAGACGCCTCGCGCGGGGACGACCGGCCGTCGCGCGATGGCCCGCCACGCGGACGCTCGGCGTCCCTCGACTCCGCTCGGGACGCTGCCCTGAGCGAAGTCGAACGGGCGTCGCCTGACTGGCCCGACTGCGACGGCTGTGACGCGCGCGATGGCTGCGACTCGCGAGGAGGAGGCGGCGAGGGCGCATCCGGCGGTGCCTCAGGCGGAGACGGCGGGATGGGCGCAGCCGGCGACGGGCGCTGGGCCAGTTGCATCAGGCCTGCCTGCCTGCCAGAGGCAGGCGCAGGCAGGCCGCCGCCGGCACCCGGCCACAACAGCAGCAGCAACAAGACGACCAGCAAGACGGCTGCGGCCCGATCCGCGGGGCGCGGCAGCCCGGGCTGCCGCAACGCGCAGCGTTGGACCGTGTCGTCAAGGAGCTGCGGGTACAATGGCGGCGGCTGCGCAGCGGCCGCGAACTCCACGGCGGTCACCAGCCGCTGCTGAAGCCGGAGGGTCTGATCGAGCCACAGCGCGCCCTGCGACGCCGAGCCCCACCGCCGCCGCAGCCGCCACGCCAACACGCTCAGCGCGACGCCGGTGAGGACGCCGGGAACCATCAGCCGCCACACGGACGGCACATCAAGCCGGCTGATCCGCCAGGCCGACGCCGCCGCGATGGCAAGCGACAGCATGAGCAGGATGCCGACCCTGGCCAGCAGCGCCCGTCGGTACCGGCTGAGGAATCGTTGCACGAGGGTGGTCGGATCGGCCGGAGTCATTGACGGCTCCAGGGCAAAAGGTGTCAGACACCTTTAGGTGTCTGACACCTTTTGCAGCGGTTAGATCTCCCGGGTGTCAAAATGGCCGGCGACCAGCCGCCCCCCCTGCAGGCGCTCATCCACCCACACCCGGATCGGTTGGCCCCGGGACGGCACAGGGTCAGGAGTGGCGGGGCTGGAGGGCTGGGTGGCCAACTGACGGCTGAGTTCGGTCCGCTCGCGAGTCTCGGTCGCCTGATCCACGCGCTTCTGCACCAGCATCCCGGCCGCCAAGCCCAGGAGCGATCCCAGCGGCGCCAACGGCGGGGCGATGGCCATCCCGGCGATGGTGCCGGCGGCGTGCCCGAGCTGCGCCGGAGGCACCGACGCGCAGCCTGCGCTGAGCGCCATGCCGACCACGACGACAAGCGACCGTTGATCCTTCATCCCTACGATGCTACTCGAAAACGCGCCTCTTGACAAGACCGGGAGAAGTTCTTAGAAATATAGGTAACTTGCTCTGTCGAAAAGCCACGGTTCCAGAGCAAAACGTGTCAGACACGTTTCCCGCGGCGAGACGACAGGTCGAACGGTGTCTGACACCTGTTGCGGTCGTCCCAGCGGCTCTTCGACAGAGCCGATGTAACTATACCATGCCGACGCCCATCGACGTGTCCAGCCTGACCAAACGGTATGACACCGTGACGGCCCTGACCGACGTCTCCTTCCAGGTCCAGGCCGGAGAGATCATGGGGTTCCTGGGCCCGAACGGCGCCGGCAAGACGACCGCCATGCGGATCCTGACCGGCATGATCGCCCCGACGTCCGGCACCGTGCGCATCGACGGGCTGGATGTCACCACCCAGACGCTGGAGGTCCGCCGCCGGATCGGCTACCTGCCGGAGCACATCGCGCTCTACCCCGAGCTGCGCGTCCGCGAGTACCTCTCGTATCGGGCCAGCATCAAAGGCGTGCCGCGCGGCCAGCGCGCCGCGCGCGTCAACGAAGCGCTGGAGCGGTGCGCGGCCGGGGAGGTGTCCCGCCGGCTCATCGGGCGTCTGTCCAAAGGCTACCGGCAGCGTGTCGCGCTCGCCGACTGCCTGCTGGGCCAGCCCCAGATCCTCATCCTGGATGAGCCCACCGTCGGGCTGGACCCGCACCAGATCCGGCAGACGCGCGCGCTCATCACGGAGCTGGGGCGCACGACGACGATCCTGCTCTCCACCCACATCCTGCCGGAGGTGGAGATGACCTGCCACCGGGTGACGATCATCAACCAGGGCCGCATCGTTGCCGTCGACACGCCGGCGCAATTGCGCCGACGCCTGACCGGCGCCCAGGTCGTGCGCGTGCAGCTCGCGGGCGAGCCGGAGGCGATCCAGGCCGCGCTGCAGAGCCTGCCCGGGGTCGCCCGGGTCAGCCTCGCCGGCCGCACGGACGGGTTCGCCGCCTTCGACGTGGAGTCCGCCGGCGGCGCGGATGTCCGCGAGACGATCTTTCGCCTCGCGGTCGAGCGGCAGTGGCCGCTGCGCGAGCTGTCGCAGGCGCAGGCCTCGCTCGAGGACGTGTTCATCCACCTCACCACGCACGAGGAGGCACCAACCTCATGACATCGCCTCTGCGCCAAACAGCTGTTGCGCTAGCTGCGGGTTCTGGCGCAGCCTGCGCGCGCTGCTCGCTAAGTGCGGGGTTGGCGCGCCTGCGGTTCGCGGCATCGCTCCGGCCGCCCAGCGTGCGGCCGTTCGCTCGACGGCAGTCCTCGCTCGTCCCTCGCTGCGCTCGGGACACCGTGCCCGCTCGGACTGCCGACGTGCCGCTCACCGCAGGCATCGCCTCCCCGCAGCTCGCGGACCGCTGCGCGCACCCGCCGGTTGTGGGATGACCAACCTGCTGGCGCTGACCTCCCGCGAGCTGAAGGCGTTCTGGTACTCGCCGATCGCCTACGTCGTGGGCTCGATGTTCCTGCTGCTGCAGGGGTGGGTGTTCTGGCTGCTCGTGGCGGTGCTGAACGACCCGCGGGTGGACCCGTCGTGGACCATGGCGCAGTTTTTCTTCGGCGGCACGTTCTTCTTCTGGTTCGCCGTCCTCATCATGACGCCGCTGTTGACCATGCGCGCCTTCAGCGAGGAGAAGCGCACGGGCTCCATCGAGCTGCTGCTGACCGCGCCCGTCAGCGATGCGCAGGTGGTGCTCGCCAAGTTCCTCGGCGCGTGGCTTGCGTACCTCCTCCTGTGGCTGGCCACCGGCGTCTTCTTCCTTGTCATGCGCCGCTTCACCGCGTTCGACTGGGCCCCGGTGCTCACCGGCTACCTCGGCACGTTCCTGCTGGGGGCGGTCCTCATCGCGCTGGGCCTGTTGGCCTCGAGCCTGACCCGCAACCAGGTCATCGCCGCGGTCCTCGCCTTCGTGGCGCTGCTGTTGCTCTTCTCGGTTGGCATCCTGGACGTCTTCATCAAGGACCCGCAGACCAGCCAGCTCATCCGGTACCTGTCCCTGTCCGAGCACCTGCGCGATTTCTCCAAGGGGATCCTCGACACCCGCCCGGCCGTCTTCTACCTGAGCCTCACCACCATCCTGCTCTTCCTCACCGGCCGCGTGATCGGCAGCCCCAGGTGGCGCTCCTAATGGCGTCACCTGCGCGGCGCGTGCTGACCTCCCTGAACCTGCTCGCGACGCTGGCGCTGCTCGGGGCGCTGTTCATCCTCGTCAACTACCTCGCCAGCCGACGGTACCTCCGGCGGGACGTCACCCGGCAGCAGATCGCGGCCCTCTCCGACAAGACGCGGCAGGCGCTGGCCGCGCTGAAGGAGCCGGTCTCGGTGATCGTGTTCTACCAGCCGTCTCATCGCTTGTATGAATTGATCCGCGACCAGCTGCAGGAGTACGAGCGGCTCAGCCCCCTGATCACGGCCGAGTACGTGGACCCGGAGCAGGACATCGCCCGCGCCAAGCAGCTCGCCAAAGAGCTGGAGATCGAGGACCTCAACCTCGTGGTGTTCCGGGCGGGCCCCCCCACCAACCAGGTTGGTGGGGGGGCGGGCGGCCGCCACAAGTACCTCTCCGACACCGACCTGGCTGACTACGACTACGGCGCCATGGCGGACGGGGGGCAACCGACGGTGAGCGCGTTCAAAGCGGAAGAGGCCTTCACGTCCACGATCCTCAGCCTCACGCAGGGCGAGGCCCAGACGCTGTGGTTCACCACCGGCCACGGGGAGAAGGCGCTCGACAGCCCGGACTCCATGGGCCTGGCCGACCTCAAGAAGGCGCTCGAGCGGCAGAACATGACGGCCGAGCCGGCCACGCTGCTCGACAAACAGGAGATCCCGTCCGACGTCAAGCTGGTCGTGGCCCCAGGGCCGACGCGCCGGTTCACCGACACGGAGCTGGCGCTTTTGGCCGCCTACCTCGAGCGCGGCGGGCGGCTGTTGGCGCTCATCGATCCGACGGATGACACCGGGCTCGACAGCCTGCTGGAGCGGTGGGGCGTGACGCTCGGGCTGGATGTCGTCGTCGACCCGGCGAGGCAGCTGCCGTTTGTCTCCGCCGCCAACCTCTTCGTCACGTCGTATACCGACCACCCGATCGTCTCCAAGATGAGCACCCTGATGACGCTGTTTCCCATGGCGCGGTCCGTGCGCCCGGTCGAGCCCGCCCCTGAGGGCCTGGCCGTGACCGCCCTGGCGTTGACGTCCGATGCCGGCTGGGGCGAAACGACGCCGGAGCAGACGACGTACGAGCGGAACGAGGGCGTGGACCGCGCCGGGCCGGTCTCGATCGCGGTCGCAGCCGAACGCCGGCCCGCCGCGGCGGGTGAGGCGCCGGCGGGCGCGGCCCAGCCGCGCGCGCGGCTGGTGGTCGTCGGGGATTCGGAGTTCGTCGTCAACGCGCAGCTTGCCAACGTCGGCAACCGGGATTTCCTCATGAGCGCGGTCCTCTGGCTGACCGAGCAGGAGCAGCTCATCGGCATCGGCCCCAAGACCCTGGACTCCATCAAGCTCCACCTCACCACCCAGCAGCTCACCGGCGTCTTCTGGTTCAGCCTGCTGGCGCTGCCGTGCGGCATCGGCACGCTCGGCGTCGTGATGTGGCTCGCCCGCCGCCAGTAACGCCCCCTTCGATGCTGTGGAAAACGACGGTCGTGCTCGCGCTGCTGACCATCGGCATCGGCGCCTATGTCTCGCTGGTGGAGCTGCGCCGGCCCACCGCGGAGCAGCGCGAGCGGCTGGCCCGGCAGGTGGCGGACCTTTCGCCGGAGACCGTAACGTCACTCGTGCTCGACATGCCCCAGGGCGCGGTCACGCTGACGCGCGGCGAACAGGGCTGGCGACTGGCTCCGTCAGGCGAGTCGTCAGGGACGGAGCGGGGCGTGCGGGCGAGCGAAACCCTCGTCAACCAGCTGCTGTACCACCTCTCGCCGCTGACGGCGACCCGCATCCTCACCGCGTCGGCCGAGCGCCCGCTGGGGCTGCAGGGATTCGGGCTGGATCCGGCTGTCGGCTCGATGACGGTGACCGCCGAGGGCCTCCCGATGACCTTGCGCTTCGGCGATGCCACCCCGGTCGGGCAGCACCGCTACCTCAAGCGTTCCGACCGCGCCGAGGTCTTCGTCGTCAGCGAGGCGCTGTTCACCGACGCGAACCAGCCGCCGGAGGCGTTTCGGGACGTGCAGCTCATCAAGGCGGACGCGTGGAGCACGGAGGCGCTGGCGGTGGACAGCCCGGAGCTGACGCTGGGGCTGTCGCTCATGGATACCGCGTGGCGGATCACGGTGCCGCTGAACGACCTGGCGGACCGCTCCGAGGTGCAGCTGTTCCTCAATCGCCTCGCGGGCCTGTCGATCAAGCGGTTCACGGATGATGACCCGCAGGTCGAGCAGCTGGCCTTCTGGGGCTTCGACCACCCGCGGGCGGAGATCACCCTCCACCCGCGCGGTGCGCCGCCGGTCCTGCTGGTCTTCGGCTCGCAGCTGAGCGAGGACATATCGCTGCGGTTCGCCAAGCGCAGCGATGAGCACGCGATCTACGCCGTCTCCGCCGCGGAGCTCGATGCGCTGGTGGCGGTGGATCCGCACGGATTCCGGGCCAAGGCCTGCTTCGACTTCTTCACCAGCCAGGTGACGAAGCTGGAGATCCGCCAGGCAGGCGCCGGCTGGGCCGTCACGCAGACCGAGGGGCAGTGGTACGAGGAGGGCGCGCACACGCCGCTGGAGTCCCGGCGCCTGAGCGAGCTGTTGAGCCAGCTGGCGGACCTGCGCATCAGCGGCTTCGTCGATGACGAGCCGACCGATCTCGAGCGGTACGGCCTGGCGCCTCCCGCAGCCACGATCTCCGTGTGGGTGCGGCAGCAGCCGTTCCCCCAACAGCTCTTGGTCGGCGCCGCCGTCGAGGAGGCCACGGCCCGCCCCCACACCAACTTGGTTGGTGTGGGGGCCCGCTACGGCCGCATCGAAGGCCGCCAAGCCGTCGTCCGCCTGCCGGAAGACATCACCAAAATCCTCGACACGACCCCGCGATAAATAGGGTCCAGGTCTGCTCTGTCGAACAGCCGCTGGGACGACCGCAAAACGTGTCAGACACTTTTCCCGCTGCGAGACGACCGGTCGAAAAGTGTCTGACACGTTTTGCCCTGGGGCCGTCGCGTTTCGACAGAGCAGACCTGGACCCAATTTTATCGGGAGAGGATGAAGCGGCGGGCGCGAAGGATGCGCTGCGCGACGGTGCCGTGCGTCAGGATCACCAGCAGGACCAGCGCCCACCAGAAGAGGTCATGCCCGAGCGGCCGCCACCGGACGAGCTGGCTGGCCGAAAGCCCTCCCAGGAAGAGCAGGCTGCGCTCGGTCCGCTCCATCAGGTCAGGCCATTCCTGGTTGGACACCGCCACTTCCATGGCGGCGCGCGCCTTGCTGTAGCTGACCAACAGCGCCCCCACCAGCGCGACCATGATCAGCGTCCAGTAGCCGGTGACGTACGCCACCGCGATCGCCACCATCGACTCCACGTAGCGGTCGCACACCGCATCCAGGTATGCGCCGAACTTGGTGACCCGGCCGCTCGCGCGCGCCACCGCGCCGTCCAACCCGTCCAGCAGGCCGATGAGGAGGCTCGCGACGCAAAACGGCAGGATCGCGACGGTGAGCACCAGCCAAAGACAGGCGACGCTGGTGAGGAGGGGCGCAGCAAGGGTCAGCGCGGACGGCGACACCCCGGTGCGGGCGAGGGCCGCGGCGATCGGCGCGAGGAGCCGGTTGAGGACGTGCTTGTGCCGACTGGTGAGCACGGCGAAGGCGCTTACGGAGCGGCGACCGGCGGCGCTGGCGCCGGCGCAATCGCCACGACCTTCACGTTGAATGCGAGGGTCTTGCCCGCAAGCGGGTGGTTGAGGTTCAGCACCACGGTCGCATCCTTCATCTCGGTGATCGTCGCCTGGAAGCTCTGGCCATCGGGATTGACGCCGCGCAGGACCATCCCCACGGTCGGCGGCACCTCGGTGGGCAGCTGCTCCTTCGGGATCTCGAGAAAGGCGTTCGGGTCCACCGTCCCATACCCGTCCTCCGGAGCAATCGTGACGTCCTTGCGCTCCCCCACCCGCATCCCGGCCAACTGCCGCTCAAGCCCCGGGATGAGCTGGTTCCTGCCGTGGACGTAATGGAGCGGCGTCTTGCCCTCGGTGGAATCCACCACCGACCCGTCCACCGTCAGGGTGTACTCCAGGCCCACGTCCATGTTCTCTCCCACGATAAGATCGGCAGCCGCCGGCGCGTCCGGCGCCGCGTCCTGGTCCGCTGGCGCTTCTGGGTCCGCTGGCGCGGCTTCGGCAGGCGCTGCGGCCTCTTCCGCCCGCAGGCTCGCCGTCAACCCGCCCAGCAGCCCCAGGCTGACAACCGCGACCCCTGCCATCCACCGTCCAGCCTGCGCCCCCCTCCCCCCGACCGGATACGCGTCCACGCTGCCTCCTTGTGGTTGTGGTCACAAATGACGCTGGTGCTACCATAGCCTACCGAGGGGAGAAAAGCAAGCCCGGTACCAGGCAGCCTACGCCCGGTGTCAGGCACTTCACCAGCGAGATCCGACCGTGAAGAGCCAGGCACCGGTGGCGGGGAGCCAGACACCGATGGGGAGCAAGACACCGACGGTTGCGGGATGGCATGAAACGTGCTATAGTCTTTCCACCCATGAGCCTGCAAGTCAAACAAGCGCTCCACCAGCGGCTGCTCCTCGCCCCGAACATCACGTTGGCACTCGAAGTGCTTCGGCTGCCGCTGATGGAGCTGCGCGGCTTCCTGGAGCGCCAACTCGAAGACAACCCCTGCTTGGAAACCGACGAGCCTGACGAGGCCGGCGACGCGCCGGAAGAGCCCCAGGACGCTGAGACGAGCCAGCCAGAGGAGTCCGGCCTGGACGAGGAGTGGCTGGCTCATTGGGGCATGGCGGATCGGGAAGGGCACGCCGAAGACGGCTGGCCCGAGGATCGCCGGGCGGCTGAGCCCATCCTGTCCCTCCACGACTCGCTGGCGCGGCAGCTCGGATGCCTGCCCCTCTCCGACGAGGAGCGCCGGCTCGGCGAAGCGATCATCCAGCGCCTGGATGATGCCGGGTATCTGGAAGGCACCCTGGAGGAGCTGGCCAACGAGCTGGCCAGCCCGGTCGATCGGCTCGAGGCGGCCCTGCGGATCATCCAGCGGTGCGAGCCGCCTGGCATCGGCGCCAGGAACCTGCGCGAGTGCCTCCTGCTCCAGTTGGAGGCCCGGGAGGAAATCGACACCCTGGCCTACCGGATCCTCAACGAGCACTTCCCGTTCTTCCTTGAGCACCGCGTCGCCCTGCTCGCCAAGCTCACCACCACCAGCGCGGAGCAGGCGGGACACGCCCTCGAGCGGATCAAGCGGCTGAACCCCAAACCGGGTTCGGCTGTGGCCGGGACGCTTCCCCCGATGATGACGCCGGAGCTGATCGTCCATCACCGGGAGCAGCATTACGACGTCGAGCTCAACGACCAGGACCTGCCCCGCCTGACGATCAGCCGCACCTACGCCCGGATGCTCAAAGACCCCCATACCCCGGAGGACGCCAAGGCGTTTCTGGCGGAGAAGTACCGGCAGGCGAACTGGCTGATCAAGGCGATCGACGAGCGCAACGCGACGCTCTTGGCCATCGGGCGCTGCCTGATCAGCCTGCAGCGGGACTTTCTGGAGCGCGGCCCCGAGGCCCTCAAGCCGCTCACCCAGGCGCAGGTAGCCTCGCTCATCGGCCGCCACCCGTCCACCGTCAGCCGCGCCATCGCCGGCAAGACGCTGGACACGCCCTACGGGGCCTTCCCCCTCGAACGACTCTTCGCCAGCCGCGTCCCGCAATCCGCCCCCGGACGCGGTCCTGAGCGACGTCGAACGGACCGGGTCCCGCAGGCGGCCGACAACGGCGAGGTCTCAGACGAGCGGATCAAATCCGAGCTCAAGCGGCTGATTCAAGGCGAGGACCAGGCTCACGCGTTGAGCGACGCGGCGCTCGTCGCGCGCCTGGCCGAGCAGCACCTCACGGTGGCCCGCCGCACCGTCGCCAAGTACCGCACCGCCCTCAAGATTCCTCCGGCGCACCTGCGCCGCCGCCGCCTGTAAAAGTGCCAGGCACTTCGCCGGTTCAAATTTCTTCGCCCCTGTGGAAAACTCAAGTTTTCCACAGCGTCGTCGAAATTCGAAGCGGGAAAGTGCCTGGCACTTTTGCGAGCAAGTCGATATCGGAGGCGGCGAAGCGGCGCGCGGCATCGCGGGTCCACAGGCTCAGCACCCCAATCGGCTCCTCGGCCCCAAGCGGGCCCAACGGCACCACCAGCGATGACGTCAGCTGGGGTCGCGCCATCCGTTGCCTGATCCGGTCCTCCGCCCGCTCATCCACTACCAGCGCCCGGCGCTCGGCGAGCGCCAATCCTGCCAGCCCCTCGCCTGACTTCACGCGCGCGCCGGAGACGATGTCGGCTGGCAGCCCCTGTGCGGCGCGGATGCGCAGCGTCTGGCCGTCCGGATCGACCAGCATCACCGAGCCGCCATCCGCCTGCAGCGCCAGCGCCGCCGCCTCCAGCAGCGCGCGCAGGATCGGGTCCCGCAGGCCTGCCTGCGCCCCACCGACAGGCGGGGCAGGCAGGCCGCCATTCGCCCCCTCGCGCTCGACCAGCGCGGTGCCCACATCGGCCATGAGGTCGAGGGCGGCCTGCATGCCGACGAACGTGAAGCATTTGAGCGACAACAGCAGCGGCCAGAGCGTATACGCCGGCTGGCCCGCCGACTCCATCCGCTGCCGGAAGGAGGCTTCCTCCTCGCGCGGCCCGACGATCACCGGGCCGGCTACCACGTAGGCGACCGGCGGCTTGGGCGCCAGCGGCAGCGACGCGGCCGCGTACGTCACGCCCAGCGGCGTCACCAGGCTCATCGTGCCCGTCGGGGGCTGGGCGGGGGTCACGAGCTGGTCCAGCTCCTCGCCGATCTTCAGCAGGCGGATGGCCTGCTCAGGATCCAGGCCCGGGGGCCAGCTTGGGGTCGTCAGCAGCTCGTGGGTGGGGCGGATGGTGCGGAGGGGAATGCCGAGGACGCGGGCGAAACGATCCTGCAGCCGCTGCCACCCCGGCAGCGGCACGGGACGGGCGAGTGATGGGATTTCCTCAAGACTCGGGGAACCCATCACTCTGATTGAGCCTCACGACGTGCAGCGCGTCACCCTGACGCGTCTACCCTATGATGAGGAGTCGCGAATCCCGAGTTGTCGAATCTTATGGTACAGCGTGGAGCGATGGATCCCCAGCCGCTTCGCGGCCTCGGAGCGGTTCCATCGCACTTCCGCCAGCACTTTCAGGATGAGCTCGCGCTCGGGCGGCTTGAGCGCGTCCTTCAAACTTCCCGTGGCTTCTTCGCGGTCGTCCACCGCCATGGCCGGCGCGTCAGAGTGGAAGCGGATCTCTTCCGGCAGATCCTCCACGTCGAGCCGGGCGTGCTTGGCCAGGATGACCGCGCGGTCGATCACATTCTCCAGCTCCCGGATGTTGCCAGGCCAGCGGTACGCCGTCAGCAGCCGCATCGCCTCAGGCGTCACGCCGGTGATCGTCTTGCCCATCGCGTTGGAGCTGCGCGCCATGAACCCCTCGATCAAGAGCGGCAAATCGCCCCGGCGCTCGCGCAGCGGCGGCAGGCGCAGCGCGATGACGTGCAGGCGGTAGTAGAGGTCTTCCCGGAACTTGCCCTGCCTGACGAGCTCGGAGAGCTTGCGGTTGGTAGCGGCGATGATGCGCACGTCCACCCGCAGGGTCTTCGTGTCGCCGACGCGCTCGTACTCCCGCTCCTGGATGACGCGCAGCAGCTTCACCTGCAGCGCCGGGGTGAACGCGTCGATCTCATCGAGCAGGATCGTCCCGCCGTCCGCCAGCTCGAACCGGCCCTGCTTGTCCCGGATCGCGCCGGTGAACGAGCCCCGCACGTGGCCGAACAACTCGCTTTCCAGCAGCGTCTCGGGCAGCGCCCCGCAGCTGATCTCGACGAACGGGTGGTTGCGCCGCTTGGGGTCGGCCCGGTGGAGCGCTTGGGCGATGATGCGCTTGCCGGTGCCGCTCTCCCCCTCCAGCAGCACCGTGGCCGGGCTGGCCGCGACGGAGCGGATCGTGGAGAACAGCTCCTGCATCGCCGCATCCTGCCCGATGATGCCGGCGAACGGATCGCCGTCGCCGTCGGCCGCGCCCGCGGACTGGCTCAGCGCCCGCTGGATGGTCGCCTCGAGCTCCTCGGGCTGGATCGGCTTGGTGAGGTAGTCGAACGCCCCTTCCTTGATCGCGTCGACCGCGGAGTTGATGCTGCCGAAGCCGGTGATGAGCACGACGCTGGTGTTGGGGTGGCGCGCGCGGATGTGGCCGAGGAGGCTCATGCCGTCGACCTGCGGCATCTTCCAATCGGCGATGACGAGCGAAAACCGCCGGCGGCTGAGGTGGTCCATCGCCTCGGCGCCGTCCGAGGCCATCTCGACGTCGAACCGCTGGCCGCGGAGCATCTCGTAGAGCGAGCCGCGGATCAGCGGGTCGTCATCGACGACCAGGATGCGGTTACGCTCCATTCCGGGCGGCGTCGGCGGGCGCGGTCGGCACAAACATGCGGAACGTCGTGCCGACCCCGACCCGGCTGGCGAACTCGATGCGGCCGCCGGCCCGCTCGACGACCTCCTTGGCGATGAGCAGGCCGAGGCCGCTGCCCTGATGGATGGGCTTCGTGGAGAAGAACGGCTCAAAGATGCGGGACCGCAGCTCCTCCGCGATGCCGCAGCCGGTGTCCTCCACGTTGACCTCCACGTGGGAGTCGGCCGAGCGCGTCGTGATGGTCAGGGTGCCGCCGCGCGGCATCGCGTCGAAGGCGTTCTTGATGA
>CAZKXY010000007.1:0-40390 GCA_964556925.1 uncultured Planctomycetales bacterium
CCTCATCCGTGACCTGCTCGGCGCGCGCTCGGCAGAGCATTACTGGACTATAAAATGTTTTTGGAAAGTCTCTTCCCGTCCAAGACACCGAACAACAGGAGGTGGGCGATGATGCGTGTGAGGGGTGGATGCCTGATGGGGCTGGCCGTCAGCGTGGCGACGGCCGGGATGGCGACGCGCGCATGGGCGCTGACGGATACGGAGACCGTCGGGGTCTCGGCGGTCATGCCTCTGCGGGCCGAGCTGAACATCATTCGGGATGCGAACTCCTCGACGAGAGGTTCGCCGGGGACGGTGCTGTTCGACCGGTATGACGACAAGGACAACCAGCCGGACGGCAACGCGCTGTTCATGTACGCGCCGTACCGCAGCGAGGCCGGCAAGAACTGGCACCTCCTGAGCATCATCGCCAACGGATCCAGCATGACGCTGACCGCCGATGTGACGGGCGCAGCCGGCACGACGCCGCTCGCCAACATCCTGGACGTGTTCACCGGCGGGTTCTTCGAGCCGTTCCCGCCGCCGAACTCCAAGGGCGGGGCCTCCACGGACTGGGAGCTGCTCGACACGTTTCAGCGGCAGTTTAACGAGCCGTTGACGGCCACCGCGCCGATGAACTACCGGCTGCGGCTGCGCGGGGTGGTCGGCGGCACGCACAACGGCAACATCACGTTTACCGTCGTGTCGACGCTGTAAGCCGCTCCTCTCCGGGGCAACAGGTGTCAGACACCTTTCCCGCTTTGAAAGGTGTCTGACACCTGTTGCGAGAGCCCGATGTGCTTCAGGGGTGATCGTGTTGCGGTCGGGATGGCGGTCGGCCTTGCGCTCCTGCCGGCGCGTCTCCACGCGCTGGAGGAGCGGTTCGAGGACCTCTCCGCCTCGGTTGAAGTCGCCGGCGTCTTTGGGGTGGATGTCAGCCAGGCGTTCCTCACCTTCCAGTCTGTCAGCCCGGGCCAGACGGTCATCCTCGGCGAAGGCCACTTCTACAACCAGGTGACCTGCCGCTCCAACTACGGCCGCCCCTGGCACCTCAAGGCGGAGCTCGTCTCCCTCAAGCACACCGCGGCGGACCGCACCCTCCCGCCCGCCGCGCTGAAGTGGCGCCTCGTCGACTCCACCGGGGTCGGCCAGTCCCCGGGCGCCGCCGGCGCGTTTCAGCCGTTCTCTGCGGATCCGGTCCTCATCTATACCGGCGCCGGCGAGGATCTGCGCGGCCGAGCGGTCGGCCTCCAGTTTCAGTACAGCCTCGACGCGCCGCCCTCTACGCTGGCCGGCACCTACGTCGGGCAGATCATCTTCACCATGACGGAAACCCCCTGAACAATGAGACCCGGTCCCATTGTTCCTACCATTTTTCCTGGACGCGGACTTCCTGGGATCCTCGTGCTCGCGGCGCTGGTGGCCGCGCCGGCGGAGGCGGCGCTGGAGCTGTCCACGGACCATCGGGCGCTCGCCTTCGGCCTCATGAAGCCCGGCGAGGAAAAAGTGCTCGCCCAGTCCGGCACGTCCCACAACGAGATCACGTGCTCCTCGACGAACGGCAACGCGTGGTACCTCAAGATCAGCGTCCTGGCGCCCCTCACCGCCGGCGGCGAGGGGATTCCGCTGGAGCGCTTCCAGTGGCAGGTCAGCCGCGTGGATGGCGCGGGCAGCGTCGTCAGCCAGAGCCACTTTCGGCCCTTCAGCCTGTTCCCCGACACCGTCTACCTCAGCGCGCCAGGCGAAGCCAACGGCGCCCGCGTGCGCCTGCAGTTCCGCTACTCGCTCCAGGTCCCCGAGACCCAGACGGCCGGCAGCTACCACACCACCATCCGCTTCACGCTGACCGAAGTCCTATGACTTCGCTCAAGGCTCAAGGCTCAAGGCTCAAGGCTGACACCAGCACAGCCTTGAGCCTTCAGCCTTCAGCCTTCAGCGCCGTGCGCCTCGGTGCGTGCTGGAGAACAGCAGCCGTCGCAGCCGTCGTGGCGCTGGCGCCAGTCGTCTGGCCATCCGAGGCGCAGGGCTTTGGCTTCAGCGTCGAGCCGGCGCGGGTCCAGATCTCGGTGCCGGCCGGCAAGCGCCGCGGGCAGACCCTGACGGTCCGCAACGACCGGCCCGACGAGGCCATCCACTTCACCGTCTATGTCCGTGATGTCATCCATCTGCCCGACGGCACGCACGACTATCCGCCGCCGGGCAGCACCGAGTGGTCCGGCGCCAGTTGGATCCAGGTCGTGCCGACCGAGCTCGAGGTCCCGGCGGGCGGCTCCCGCGACGTCCGCGTGAGCGTCCTCGCCCCCCCAGACGCCGCCGGCGGCCACTACGCGGTTGTCTTCTTCGAAGCCGGCCCCTCCTACGCCGGGCAGGAAGGCATCTCGGTGAACTTCCGGGTCGGCGCGATCGTCGAGGCGGTGGTCCGGGGCACCGAGCGCGTGGCCGCACAGCTGCAGGATGTGGCGTTCAGCGAGCCGTCCGCGATCCGCGCGGAGGTCTTCAACGGGGGCAACGTCCTCATCCGGCCCGCCGGGTCCGTCCGCGTGTTTGGGGTGGACGGGCAGAAGGTCCGGCAGGTGCCGTTCAACCCCTCGCTGCTCGGCGTGCTGCCGCGCACGCTGCGCAGCATCTCCTCCCCGATCGCCGAGCCGCTGCCGCCGGGACGGTATCGGGCCCGCGTCGAGCTGGACTACGGCGCCTCGACGCTGCTCGTCGGGGAGCACGCGTTTGTGGTGCCATGACCGCGCTTTTTTTATCCCCGCTAACTGAAGGGTTTGATAAACGGTTAAGCGCGATGCTTCTGTTGACCTGCCTGTTGGCGCTTTCCGGCGCCGAGCCGAGCGTGGCGGCGAGCGCCCGCCGACGCGCCTCGAGCTCCTCCGTCGCGGATTGGCTCGTCCAACTCGGCAAAGAGTATTACCGGGACGGCCGGTACGAGGCGGCGCAGCGCGAGTTCGAGAAGGCCCTGCTGGTGGCGCCGGATCACCCCGAAGCGATCCGGTACCTGCACCTGCTCATGGCGCAGGGGCAGGCCAGGGAACAGGAGCCTGCAGCCGGCGTCTTCGAGCGCGCGCAAACGCCGCCGGAACCGGTCCCGCCAACGCCTGCAGAAGAACCCCCCAGTCATTTCAACCCCCCACAAGGAGAAGTTGCCCCGAGCCCTGAGCCCAGCGCCCCGAGCCGCAGCGGGCGGGAACGGGATGAGGCGATGGAGCGAGAGCTGCTGATGATGCGCGCCTTGTTGCGGCGCGAACAGGAGCGCGCCGCGGCGCCACGCGAAGCGGCGCCGGCGGGCGCGCCGGCGCAATGGCCGGTCGCGCCGCTCCTCGTGCCGGCCGGAGGGATCGGCGTGGTCGTCGACGGCGAAGCGGTCGCGTTCGAGCGGCCCGTGGAGCGTGACGGGCAGGGACGGCTGCGGATCCCGCTGCGTGACGTGGCGGCGGCACTGGGCGTCAGCGTCATCAGCCTGGGCGGCGGCAACGTCCAGCTCATCGCCCCGTCCGGCGAGGTCACGAGTCTCACGCTCGCCTCAGCTGACCCGGCGCCCGTCATCGCCGAGGAGGAGCTGCGCCAGCACTTCAACGTGAGGACCCGGTACGATCCCGCGCAGCGCCTGCTGGTCATCGAGCGGCCCTTCCCGACGGCGTTCCGTGCCTACACGGTGCCCAAGACGGCGGGGCAGTTGGCGGCCGAGGCAGCCCGCCCCGAGCCCGCCGAACCGGCCGCGCAGCCGCTCGTCGCCGTGGAGTCCGGGGTGCCGGACGAGGCCAAGCCCTCCGTGGACCTCAGCGGCAGCGTCACGTACAGCTATGATGATCCGCATGCGAGGGCGCCCTTCCGGACGCTGACGACGGTCGTGAGGGGCCGCGCGTTTGATTTCGAGGTGGCCTCGGAGTCGGTCCGGAAAGACGACATCGGCATCTTCCAGCACGACTACAGCTACGTGAACTTCCGCAAGCCGGATCTCTTCATCGGGTTGCTCGACCAGCGGACGGAGTTCAGCCCCCTGCGGGCGCAGTTCGAGCAGTTCAGCGGCGTCCAGGTCAAGAAGGCCTGGGGGCTGGCGGACATCACGGGGTTGCCGAGTTACGTGCCGCGGTACGGCGGCGCGCTCGGCTCGGTCGGCGAGCAGGCCTCAACGACGCTCTCGTGGGGGTTCACCGAGCAGGCCGCGTCCGGCACGCAGGGCCGGGTGACGTACGTGGGGCAGCTGTCGGAAGCGCGCCACGACTGGGCGATCACGGACTGGCTGCGCCTGAAGGGCGCGCTGCTCTACCGGGCGAGCGAGGCGGATTTGCCGTCGCTGTCTGGCACCAGCCCCTTCCCCCGCAACGGGCTGGTGTCGTTCGGCGACCTGGCGGTGGATCTGGCGAAGGACGTCGTGCTCTCGGGGCAGCTCGCCCGGTCGGATTACGAGCCGGACAACAACCCGGATGACGCGGTGGCCGACTGGAACTGGCGGAGCGGCTTTGACATCGACAGGGAGCGCTACCGGCTGCGGTTCGCCTACGAGTTTGTCGGCAAGGACTACGCCTCGGTCGGCGACCCCGCCACGTACCAGGACTTCCAGGGCGCGACGGCCTTCGGCAACTACCAGCTCACCGATCGCTGGACGGTGGGGGGCGCCTTTCGCCGCTATCGGGACAACGTCGATGACAACCCGCAGGACACGACGACGGAGAACCAGGCCCTCTCGTTCTCCACCGGGTTTCAGCCGGCGCCCTCGCACGCGCTCGGCCTGCGGTTCAGCCACCTCATCGCCGACCCGTCCGGGCCTCAGGCCGGCTCCAGCAGCCGCAGCATCGGGTCTGGACTGGACTACTCGCTACCGTTTGTGTTCGATACCCGCGCGCTCGCCTCCTATGAGTACTTCCAGACCGAAGCCCCGGCCGCCTCCGATTCCTCCTCGCACTCGATCGGGACCACCCTGTTCAAAGGGTTCGGCCGCGGATCGAGCTGGCATGTGAGCGAGCGGGTCCGCAAGAGCCTGCGCGAGCTCGAGGACGACACCCTCAACCTGGACACCTCCATGAGCCTCAACCTGGTGCTCACGCCGGCGCTCACCTCCTACGCCAACGCCTCGTACGTCCGGGACCTGACGAACGGGGCGGAGCGCACCGACAACGTGACGACGGCCCTCGGGCTGCGCTACACCACCATCGCCGACACCACGCTAGGGCTGGAGTACGAGATCGGGCCGTACGCCCTCGACGCGGAGCGGGGCCGGTGGCCCAGGAACTGGTCGATCCTGGGCTTGGTGACGAAACGCTTCGGCGTGGCGACCGCCCCGAACTTCGGGGTGATCGAAGGCGTGGTGTTCCAGGATGCGAACGGCAACGGGATGCCGGACGCCGGGGAGGCGCTGGTGGAGGACGCCGTCCTCGTGCTCGATGAGCAGCCGCGCAAGGCCCTGACGGATGCCCGGGGCCGGTTCGCCTTCACCCGCGTGGTCCCCGGCGCCCACGCGCTGCGGCTGGACCTCTCGAACCTGGACCCCCTCTGGACCACGCCGCAGGCGCGACGGGCCCTGACCGTCCGCCGGCGCAGGACCGTGCAGGTGGCCTTCCCGCTCGTCCGGGGTGCCTCCCTCCAGGGGCTCGTCTTCATCGACGCCAACGGCGACGGCCTCTTCCAGGAGACGGACGAGCCGCTGGAGGACATCGCCGTGATGCTCCTGCCGGACGAAGACGTGCGGAAGACCGACGCCGAGGGGATCTTCCTGTTCGAGTACCTCCTGCCCGGCGCGTACACCCTGCGCGTCCTCTCGGACCAGCTCCCGCTGGGCTACGAGCTGGGATCGCCTGAGACGGTCCGCGTCACGCTAGACGCCGGCGAGCGGGTGGAGGGGGTGGGGTTTGCGGTGCGGCTGGCGGCGCCGGTGCAGCAGTTCTGAAAAAGGTGTCAGACACCTTTCAAAGCGGAAAAGGTGTCTGACACCTTTTGCCTTCGACCTTGAACCTCGAAAAGGGAAGTTTTTCAGCACCTGCTACAGTTCGGGGACGTCGGTGATGAGCAGCCGGCCGCCATCACCTGGCGCGAACGTGGTCGTCCGGACCATGCCGCGGGCCGCGGGCGGCGGCAGCGGCTCATCGAGCGGATCGGAAGCCGTGGCGGGTTCCTCCGGCTGGCTGCGGTCCGTGCGCTCCGGCATGATGATGACGACGCCGACCGTCGTGCTTGAGGAGGCGGCATGCAGCGGCAAGGCCCGCAGCGTGACGAGGCTTGCCGCCACGACCCCCCTCCACCCGTTCAGGACGCGCATCCAGCCAAACGTGCTCATAAGACGAAGTATACCTGGCGTCCTGAAGCGGCGTGAAGAGGCACGCGTCTTTATAAAAGTTTTGCTCGCTCGGCTGATTGACTCTTCAGCGGTTTTCGGATAAAGTAATGCGACGTGCTCTGTCGAAACGCCGCGGTTCCAGAGCAAAAAGTGTCAGACACCTTTCCCGCTTTGAAAGGTGTCTGACACCTGTTGCGGTCGTCCCGGCAGCTTTTCGACAGAGCAAATGCGACGCCGTTTCACTCCGCCCCACGCGGGGGCGGTGACGCAAGACCAGGAGGCCGCATGACCCGTCGGCTGGAGTGGCAGCCGATCGATTGGCAGCCCATCGCGTACCTCTTTATCGCGCCCGCGCTCATCCTCTTTGCCATCTTCACCTTCATCCCGCTCTTCGCGTCGCTCTTCCTCAGCTTCACCGACTACAACGTCATCCACGCGCCCCGCTGGGTGGGGCTGGAGAACTTCCGGGCGCTGGTGCTGGACGATGCCCGCTTCTGGAAGGCGTTCCGCAACACGGTGCTGTACGTGATCGGCGTGGTGCCGAGCGGCATCTCGATCGCGCTCGTCATGGCGGCGGGCCTGGAGGAGCTCACCCGGGGCAAGCAGTTCTTCAAGGTGCTGTACTTCATCCCCACGGTCACCTCGGTGGTGGCGATCGCCGCGGTCTGGAAGTGGCTCTTCGCGGGGGAGAAGTTCGGGCTGATCAACTACGCCTTGATCACGCTGGGGCTGCAACCGGTTGACTGGCTGCTGTCGCCCACCTGGATCATGCCCGCCATCATGATCATGAGCATCTGGGCCGGCCTCGGGTATAACCTGGTCTTCTTCTCGGCGGGCATCTCGACCATCCCCACCACCCTGTACGAAGCGGCCAAGGTGGACGGCGCCAACTGGTGGCAGCGGTTCTGGCATGTCACGGTGCCCATGCTGCGGCCCACCCTGGTCTTCGTGGTGATCATGGCGGTGATCAACTCCTTCCAGGTCTTCGACCAGGTCTACATCCTGACCGGCGGCACAGGGGAGGGCATCGGCGGGGTGCTCGACAGCGGCCTGACGCTGGTGGCCTACCTGTACGACCAGGGCTTCACGAAGTTCCATATGGGGTACGCGTCGGCGATCGCCTACCTGATCTTCGGCTGCGTGTTCGGCCTGACGCTGATCAACGTCCGGATGCTGCGGGCCCGGTAAGGGCCACGCGATGCGATTTGACTGGCGGAAGCTCCTCGTGATCGTGGGACTGGGCCTCGGCGCCGCGCTGATGGTCCTGCCGTACTACTGGATGGTCATCTCCTCCCTCAAGCCGCCGGAGGAACTCTTCACCTACCCGCCCCGGTTCACCGTCCTGCGGCCGACCATCAAGCCCTACGTGGAGCTGTTCACGCTGCTGCCGATGGCCCGGAGCCTCTTCAACAGCGTGTTCGTCGCCGGCGCGGTCACGCTGAGCAACCTGTTCTTCGGCTCGCTCGCAGGCTACGCCTTCGCCAAGCTGCGGTTTCCCGGCCGCGACGCGATCTTTCTGGCGCTCATCTCCGCCATGATGATCCCCTGGCAGGTCTTCCTCATCCCGGGCTTCGTCATCGTGCGGACGCTCGGCTGGCTCAACACCTTCTGGGCGCTCATCATCCCGAACCTGGCGATGCCCTTCGGGATTTTCCTGTGCCGCCAGTACATCGTCAGCATTCCGGACGGGCTCATTGAGGCGGCGCGCATCGACGGCTACAACGAGCTCGGCATCTACTGGCGCGTCATCGTGCCGCTCATCACCCCGGCGCTGGCCACGCTGGCCATCTTCACGTTCCTCTCGCAGTGGAACAGCTTCGTCTGGCCGCTCATCGTCACCCAGTCGAGCCAGATGCGCACCGTCCCGCTCATCATCGCGGTGCTGAACGGCCAGTTCGGCGCCAACTTCGCCATGATCATGGCCGGCTCGCTCGTCGTGACGTTGCCGATGCTCATGGTCTTTTTGATCTTCCAGCGGCAGTTCATCAGGGGGGTCTTCCTGACCTCCATCCGCGAATGAACAAGTGCCAGGCACTTCGCCGGTTCGAATTTGGCCGAGCCTGTGGAAAACTGGTCGCGGTGCTCCTCGGACTCTGGCTGGGGGCGGGGCCGGTCGAGGCGGCGCCGGCCAAGGCGCCCGTGAAGCTGGGGGCGGTGCAGTCGAGCTGCGCCACCGTCAAGCGGTACGAGCGGTGCGAGCTCACCATCGAGCTGACCGGCACGGTCGCGAACCCGTATGATCCCCAGGAGGTCACCCTGGAAGCCGCGTTTGCTCCGTCCCAGGGCAAACCGGTGACCGTCTTCGGGTTCTACTACCAGCCGTTTACGCTGACGGAGAACGGCACCCGCCAGACGATTCGCTCCGCCGGCAGCCCGGTCTGGAAAGTGCGGTTTACCCCGACGCAGCTCGGCCGATGGTCCTACCGCGTGAAGCTCACCACGCCCGAGGGCACGCAGGAGGCTCCGGGCGAGCCGTTTCTGGTCGTGGAATCGTCGCGGCCGGGCTTTGTCCGGTTCGACAGAGCCCGCGGCAACTTCCGGTTTGACACGGGGGCCCCGTTTATTCCGATTGGGGAGAACCTCTGTTGGGGGCCCAGCGTCCAGCCATTGAAGGCCTATGACACATGGTTCCGGGCGCTCAGCCGCAACCGCGCCAACTTCATTCGGGTGTGGATGGCCCCTTGGCTCTTGCGCCTGGAGACCAAGGACACCGGGATGGGGCGGTACGATCAGGAACGGGCCTTCCTGCTGGATGCCTTGCTGGAGCGCAGCGAGGACGCCGGGATCTACTGGCAGCTCTGCCTGCTCAATCACGGCGCCTTCAGCCGCAGCCAGGACGCGGACTGGCACAACAACCCGTACAACGTCAAGCTTGGCGGCATCTGCAAGAACCCGAATGACTTTTTGACCGATCCGCGCGCGACCGGGATGTTCGAGCGGCTGCTGCGGTACCTCGTCAGCCGGTGGGGCTTTAGCACGCAACTCGTGGTGTGGGAGCTGTTCAACGAGGCGGATTTCGGGGAATTCAAGCCGGAGGACCTCGTGGCCTGGACCGGCCGCATGAGCGCGGTGTGGCGTGACCTCGATCCGCAGCACCGGCCCGTCACGACGAGCTTTCATCAAGCCGCTCTGGACGCGGTCTGGCGGCTGCCCAGCATCGACCTGGTGCAGCTGCACGTGTACGACCGGCGGGACTTCGCCGACGTCTTCGGCGGTCCGCTCGTGGCCGAGCCCCGGGCGGCGTTGCGCAAGCCGGTCGTCATCGGAGAGTTTGGGTGGACTGATGAGGTCATGCGCAAGTTCGATGACGCCGGCATTCATGTCCATGAAGGGCTGTGGGCCAGCCTGATGGGCGGCTCATCCGGCAGCGCGCTCGTCTGGTTCTGGGACTCGTATGTCAATCCGAACCGGCTGGAGCGCCACTTCAGGGGGCTCGAAGCGTTCTGGCGGGGTGAGCAGGTGCGGAAGGATCTGCCGCGGATGGCGCTGTCGCTCTCTGACCCCAAGCTCATGGGGCTCGGGGTGGGGGACGCCGACCGGCTCTACCTTTGGATCAAAAACCGCGCGCACAGCGTGGATGCGTACGTCGCCTACCGGTGCGCGGCGGCCAAGCAGCGGCTCCGGCAGGTGCGCGGCGAGGCTGTCTCGCCGGTGACGTATGCCCCGGCGCCGGTGCGGGGGGCGGTGGCGACGATCAAGGGGCTGGACTGGGTCGGGCGGTATCGGATTGAGTGGTGGGACCCCTATCGGGGCCGGATCGCGGCCCGCACCGTGGCCAGCTCGGAATGGGGCACGCTCACGGTGGAGGTCCCGGACGTGGGCTTCGATGTCGCGGCCAAATGCATCAAGCTGCAATGGTGGGAGCGCGGATGAACAATGGCTGGGGGCTGGGGGCTGGGGGCTGGGGGCGAGGGCCCAGAGCCCAGAGCCCAGAGCCCAGAGCCTCCGTGATCCCCGCGATCACCTTGCTGCTCTCGCTTGGAACGGCGCCGGGGGTGTGGGCGCACTCCGAAGAAGCCACGGTCTCAGTCAGGACCTATGCACCGATCAGCGTCGATGGTACACTAGAGGATTGGGTGCGCCGCCTGGAAAGCAGCAACTGGGCCGGGCAGCTGGAGGTGAAAAGGGGGCGTGTCGTGGAGTGGGTCCGGGGGGCGCCGGTGCATCTGAACGCCCTGACCGGCCGGGTGGAGTCCGGGACCGTCAAAGGACCGGAGGATTTCTCGGCCACCGTGTATACCTTGTGGGATCCGCAGCAGCTGTACATCGCGGCCGTGGTGAAGGATGACGAGGTGGTCACCCAGCACGAGGGCGCGGACATCTGGCAGGACGACGCGCTGGAGCTGTGGCTTGACTGCCGGCACGACGCGGTCACCCACACGCTCTTTCAGGACGATGAGTACCAGCTCGGGGTCTCGCCCGCCAGCCCGTACCGGGGCCAGGCGGTGGGCTGGACGTGGCGCAATCCGAACGCAGATCCGGTCATCAAGGCGATGCGGGTGGCCTCCGCCCTGCAGCCGGGAGGCTACCTCCTGGAAGCCGCGGTGCCCTGGGAGGTGCTGGCGGGCTGCCGGCCGGCGGCCGGCGGCATGATCGGCTTCAATCTCTCCATGGTGGATAAAGATGCAGACCAGCTTTGGACCCACGTCACCTGGTCCGGACAGCTGCACTCGGATCCCAGCCAGTTCGGCCATCTCTTCTTCGTGGATGCGCCGGTGGATCTGTTTCCGTCAGATGTGTTTGAGGTCCCGCCCGGCGCCTCGCCGCTGGAACTCCTGCTGGAGCAGAAATGAGCGCGCGTAACAGGTGTCAGACACTTTTCAAAGCGGGAAAGGTGTCTGACACCTTGTCTGGGGTGGCCGCGAGCCTGCTGTTGGCCGCCGCGGCGTCAGCGGCCGAGATCGTCGTCTATGGATTTGAGGGCAGCCCTGAAGGGTGGGAGATTCCGGACTGGGCGAAGTCCTCGGAGGATTATGTCGGGGAGGAGCTGGCGGTGTCCGACGCCCATCAAGGAGAGGGCGCGTACGCGCTCGAGGTGCGCCTGGATTTCCCCGGCGACCGGTGGGCCGGCGCCTACGTCGAGCGGGAGCTGGAGGTGACCGACTGGACGCCGTTCGGCCAATTGTCGGCGGATCTCTACCTGCCGGCGGAGGCTCCCGAGGGGCTCCAGGCGAAGATCATCCTGACCGTGGGCGACCAATGGCAATGGACGGAAATGAACCGGGCGGTGCCCTTGTCCCCGGGGCAGTGGACCACCCTCTCCGTCAACCTCAAGCCCGGGAGCCTCGATTGGAAGTTTTTTCCAGACGAAGCGTTTCGCAAGAGCGTCCGGAAGCTCGGCATCCGCGTCGAGTCGAACAACGGGCCGACGTATCACGGGTCGGTCTTCATCGACAACGTGCGCTTGGCCGAATAGCGAAATAGCGACCGGTGCCAGGCACTTCGCGATCGACCTCCGACGGCGAAGAGCCAGGCACCGCATGATAACAAAGGAGGTCGCGATGGAGAGAATCGCGGCAAAGAGCAGGCGGCTCGTGTGGGTGGTGGGGTTGGTGGCGGCGGCGTCTGCCGCGTCCGCGGAGGACATGGCGCCGCTGACGATTTTCGACTTCGAGACCGGGCTGGCGGAGTGGCAGATTCCGGATTGGGCCAAGGAGTCTGAAGATGACGTCGGCCGGGTCCTGAGCACGTCGGAAGAGATCGCCTCGAAGGGCGCCTCGTCCATGCAGCTCTTGGCGGATTTCCCCGGCGAGAAGTGGACCGGCTCGTATGTGGAAGTGATGATGCACGTGACCGACTGGAGCCCGTTCGGCGCGATCACGGCGGATCTCTACCTGCCGGCCAGCGCCCCCAAGGGGCTGCAGGCGCGGTTCATCCTGACGATCGGCGAGAAGTGGGAGTGGACGGAGATGAACCGGCCGCTGCCGCTTGAACCGGGCAAGTGGACGACGATCACGGCCAACCTCAAGCCGGGCAGCCTGGACTGGAAGTTTTTCCCGTCGGAGACGTTCCGGGCCGACATCCGGAAGGTGGGCATCCGGATCGAGAGCGACAAGCAGCCGGTCTATTCCGGGCCGATCTACATCGATAACATTCGCCTGGGTCCGTGACATGCACTCGCCCCGAGCCCAGAGCCCCCCGCCCAGAGCCGCGGCGGTCGTGTCAGGCGCGCTCGCGGTGGGGCTGGCCCTGTCCGGATGCGGCCGCCCTGCCGGGAAGCAGGCGCAGCTGACCATGTGGCTCGTCGGCTCCGAAGCGCAGGCGCGGACGATCGCGTCGCTGGCCCAGCCATTCACGCAACAGACCGGCATCCGGCTCCAGTGCGAGGCCATCTCGTGGGGGGAGGCGCACAGCAAGTACCTGACCGCGGTGGCTGGCGGGGTGGAGCCGGACATCGGCACCATGGGCTTGACGTGGGGGGTGGAGTTCGGGCGGCTCGGCGCGCTGGCGGACCTGGCGGAGGCGTTTCCCCAAGAGCTGGCGTCGCTTGAAGGGCGGACGTTCCCCGGGCTCTGGGAGTCCATCCGGCACGGGGACCACGTCTACGGCATCCCGTTTGATCTCTCGCTGCAGGTGCTGTACTACCGCACCGATCTCATCCCGACGCTGCCCGACACCTGGGAGGGGTTGACCCACCTGTTGGCGCGGCTGAAGCAGGACAACCGCCGGATGATCGTCGACTGGGGGAACCTGAGCTGGATCGGCTACGCGCCGTTTCTCTGGCAGGCCGGCGGGGATTTCTACACGAGGGATCAGACGCGCGCCGCGCTGGACAGCCGGGAGGCCGTCGAGGCGTTGTCGTTCTTCCGGGATCTCTACCTCCGGTACGAGGTCCCGAAGACCACCGTGCCGGTCGAGCAGGGCCTGCGGACCGGGGAGTTCCCATTGGTGTTGTCAGGCAACTGGAAGACGATCAGCCTGACCGTGGGCGTGCCGGAGCTCGCCGGCAAGTGGGCCATTGGGCTGTTGCCGCGCGGCCCGAGCGGCAAGCGGACCGCCTTCCTCGGCGGCCGGATCATGGGGATCTTCGCGCGCTCCGCGCACCGGCAGGAGGCCTGGCGGTTCCTCCAGTATCTCTTCGAGCCGTCCGTGCAGCGCCAGCTCTACCAGGCCGGCGTCGAGACGCAGGATGCGTACCTGCCCCCGAACAGCGCCACGTGGGAGGAGCTGCCGCTTGACCCGGCTATGAAGGCGGTGCTGCAGCAGCAGGCGCAAGAAGCCAAGGGTCCGCCGCCGGTCCCGGGATGGACGGAGACGACGCACGTCCTGGAGGCGGCGATTCAGCGGGTGGTGCTGAAGGGGGCGGATCCGAAAGCGGAGCTGTCGGCGGCCAACGACGCGATGAACAAGCCGCTGCGGTAGCGCAACAGCCGGACCGCTTCTTTTCCCTCAGTCGATCGACCTGCCTGCCGGCCTGCCGGTAGGAAAATAGAAAGGGTCCGCTTTTTCCGAATCACGCCGGTTTAAAAAAAGACGCCAACCTTCCCGAAGACTTCGAAGGCGTCGGCGGTGTTGCGGCCTTCGACGATGTCGGTATAGCCCACCTCGAGGTTGACGGTGGGGGCGCCCTCACGGAACACGTTGGCGAACCCCTCGCCCCAGACGTTCACGATCGCGCGCAGCCCCACCTTGACCCACTCCTCCGGAAACTCGTGCGTGCTCTTGACGCTGAAGACGTTGTCCAAGGACCCCACCAGCATGACCCGCGACAGCGGGGTGAACCCGGCCTCGAAGATGAGCGGGATCTCGTTGGCGGGCTCTTCGTTGCGCGCGGTGAATCCGCTCTCCAGGTTCACAAACGCCACGCCGGCGTAGCGCAGCTCCCATTCCGCGTCCTCCCCAACGGGTCCGGCGGTTTCCGGCACCGGGGCATCCTGGGCATGCCCAGCTGGCGGCGAGACAGCCGCCTCGGCCTGCGGCATGACCGCGTCGGCCCATCCGCGGGCCTGTTGGACGGCGTCCTCGATGGCCTGGTCGCGGCTCCGGGGCTCCGCGAGAGACGCTGATGGCGGCGCGCGCGCCGCTCGAGGCCGGCGCCGAGGGACGTGGTAGGGCGCGAAGAGGAACGCCTTGCTGATCAAGACCCGCGAGTCGAAATCCACCTGGCCGTCGCCGAGGGCCGGGCTGACGTTGGGGTCATAGGCGCTGGGGATCTTCCAGCTGAACTGGAGGCTGCTGACCGCCGGCGCGGTGGACAGCCGCAGCTTGGTGCGGACGTAGACGTCCCCGACGCCGGTGTTCAGCAAATCGGTATTGTCGTCCCGGTAATGCGAGGACTGATAGGGGACGCTGGCCAGGAGGTTCACGCGGTCGGTCAGTCCGTACTCCAGCTTCCATTCGTGCCGGATGTCCCGGAACACCGCCGTCTTCGGTTTGCGGCCGCTGTTGCCTCGGGCGTCGAAATCGTGCTTCGCCCCGAAATAGCGGGAGAAGTACTCGGCGTACCACCGGTTCCTGGGCACCGTCCAGGCACCCGCCCATGCCGGCGAGGCGCCTCCTCCGGCGAGCGCCAGAGCGGCGAGGCTTGTCACGGCGAGGGTGCGCCAGTGCATCACACCATCCTAGCGCGGGGGAAGGGCCAAGACAACCTATTTTAAAACTCCAAAGCGGGCATTGACAAACGCCGAAAACTCCTGAACAATAATCACATCAGATGATTCGCCGTCGCGCCGCCTTAGTCGATCAACACCGGCTCACGGAGCGGGAAGAGAAGAGCTTCGAGCTGCTGGAGCTGTTGCGCCAGCGCGGCCCTCTGACCCGCACGGAGCTCTCCCAGGGCACCGGCTTCAACATCGTGACCGTCTCGAACTACATCAACCAGTTCATCAAGCAGGGGCTGGTGCTCGAGCGCGGCTTTGACATCTCCACCGGCGGCCGCAAGCCGATCCTTGTCGAGCTCCATGCCAAGAGCGGCTTCGCCGTGGGGATTGATCTCGGGCAGCTGGGCGTGCCCGGCGCCCACACGGTGCTGCTCATCACCGACCTGCGCGGGCAGATTGTCCACCGGGTGACGCGGCCGCCGATCGACGACAGCTTGGACCAGGTCCTCGCCTCCGTCAGCGGGATGCTCCGAGACCTCTTGGCCAGCAGCCCGGTCGACCCGAAGAAGATCCAGGGAATCGCGATCGGGTTGCCCGGGATCATGGATGAGCGGGCCGGCACGGTGCGCGACCGGACCCGCCGGTCGATCCGGACGAACTACGTGGCGATCCGCGACCAGCTCGAGGCGGAGTTCCGCCTGCCGGTCTTCATGGGCAGCGACTCGACGCTCGCGGGCTATGGCGAGCTGCGGCTGGGGCTCGATCGGCCGGTCCAGAATCTCATCTACCTCTACTCGGATATCGGCGCCAGCCTCATTGTCAACGGCCACATCTACTGGGGCGCCGGCGGGTCAGCCGGCGAGCTCGGCGTGTTCGTGCCCTCAGAGGAAGACTACCTCACGTGGATCAAAAGCCCCTCCTTTTTGCTGTCGAGCGAGTGGGACCTCGGCTTGGCCGCCCAGGCGAAGAAGCTGATCCAGGAAGGCCACACGACCGCCATTCAGGAATTGGCTGAAGGGCACATGGACGCCGTGAACCTGCACACCGTCGTCGAGGCCGCCCAGCGCCATGACCAGCTGGCCCGGGAGCTCGTGGAGCATGCCGCCATGCAACTCGGAACCCGCATTGCGTATCTCGTCAACCTCCTCAACCCCGAGGTGGTGGTGATCGGCGGCGGCATTGAGCAGGCCGGGTCGTTGCTGCTGGAGCCGATCTGGCGCTCGGTGAAGAAATACGCCTATGAGGAGCCCGGCAGCCTCGTCGACGTGCTGCCGGCGCAGCTCGGGAGCAACGCCATCGCCTTGGGGGCTGCGTGTTGGGTGATCTGCGAGGTGTTCGTGCAGGTATGAGCGCCCCGTTGGCATGAACCGCGCCGGCGCGAAGCTCATCCCGCTCATCGCCGCGCTCGCCGGCGTGGTGGTCGTCAGCGTGCTCTGGCTCATGCAGGCCGCGCGGGCCAAGCAGCTCGCGCAGCAGATGGTGGCCCTCCAGCAGCAGAACGTGCAGCTGGAGGCGCAGAACCAGGACCTGGTGCAGCAGCTGGATGGGCTCCAGAAAGAACGCGAATCGCTGCGGACCCGGATGAACTCGCTGCGCACGCAGCTCGGCTCGGCGACGGAAGAGCTGGATCGCTCCCGCGCTAGCCTGCACGACCTGCAGGACAAGATCACCCGGATGACGGCGGAGCGGGATGGCCTGCAGACCCAACTCGCGACCGCGGCTCAGGAGCGGGACGAGGCCGCGACCCGCCTCACGCAGGTGGAGGAGGAAAACGCCAGGCTCTCCCGCTCCGTGACGCACCTGCGCGGGCGCCTGACGATCTTGGACCGCGATCATCGCCGGATGCAGGAACGGGTGGCGGAGCTCGAGGGCCAACCGCCCCTGCTGTCCAGCGCGGTCAGCATCGCCGGTCCGCACCCCGCCTCACCCGCGCCATCCCCGACGAGCCCCCAGCCACCGTCCAGCCCCGCGCCGCAGAGCGCGATCACGCCGGGCACCGTGGAGCTTCCGCCGATCATCGTCCGCAAAGATCAGGCCGGCATCTCGATGCCGATCCGCGGCCGTGTGCTGGAAGTGAACGAGGCGCATCGTTTCCTCGTGATTGACAAAGGCAGCCTCGACGGCGTGCAGGTCGGCTCGGCGTTTGACCTCCTCCGCGGTGGCAGCACCGTGGGGCGCGCCGTGGTGGTGCGGGTTCGGCCGCAACTGGCCGCATGCGACATCGTTCGGGCACGGACTCCAGGTCCAGTCCAAATCGGTGACAGTGCCGTCCAGCGGGGCCCGTGAGCTGCCTCATACCCGTCCGGAACGCCCCAGGCGGCTCTGGGAGCCCTGAACCCAGAGCCAAGGGATGCCTGCTGCTCGCGGCGGTCGACTTCGCGTGAGGCGCTCCGGACGCTCCCAGCTGGTGCTGACCACCCGTCAGCTCGCCACGCTGGTCAAAGCGGGCATGCCGCTCCTCCGGGCGTTGCGCACCGTGACCGACCAGCTCGATCCCGGCCCGTTGCGCGAGGTGATGGCCGCCATCGCGACGGACGTCGAGTCCGGGATCAAATTCTCCGAAGCCCTCGCCTCCCACCCCTGGTGGTTCCCCCCGTTCTACGTCAACATGGTGCGCGCCGGCGAGGTCGGCGGCCTGCTTGAGGAGATCCTCAAGCGGTTGGCGGAGCTGCTCGAGAAGCAGGCCCGGCTGCGCGACCGCGTCAAAAGCGCGTTGATGTACCCCGCCTTTGTGCTCATCGCCGCGGTGGGCATTCTGATCGTCCTCATGGCCTTTGTCGTGCCGACGTTCCTCGGGATGTTCACGGAGCTTGGCTCAGCCCTGCCGCTGCCCACCCGCATCCTCGTCGCCGTGTGCGATCTCGTGCGGGGCTGGTGGTGGGTCGTGGGGCTGTTGGGCCTCGGCGCGGGGGCGCTCCTGCGGCTGTTTCTCCAGACGCCCTCTGGCCGGCGGCTCATGGACCAGGCGTCGCTGGTCATGCCGGTGTTCGGCTCGCTGGTCGAGCGGCTGCTCATCTCGCGCTTCACCCGGACGTTCGGCACCCTCATCGCGAGCGGCGTGCCGATCCTCAGCGCGCTGGAGACCGTGCGCGCGACGGTGACGAACGTCGTCATCGACAACGCCCTGAAAGATGTGGAGCAGAGCCTCAAGGTGGGCGAGTCGCTTGCGCGGCCGATGGAGCTCTCGGGGGTATTCCCGCCGCTGGTCACGCGCATGGTGGCGCTGGGGGAGGAGACGGGCCAGCTCGACCGGATGCTCATGCAGGTGGCCGACAGCTATGAAGAAGAGGTCGAGGTGCAGCTGGCCGGCCTGACCCAGCTCTTGGAGCCGCTGTTGATCGTCCTCGTCGGCGGCATGGTCGGCTTCATCGTCATCGCGATGTTCCTGCCGCTCATGTCGCTCACCAAGCTCCTCGGATGATCCGTGCCGCTATTGGCCGACGGGTCCTGCCGCTGCGCGACCCCGCGCGTCCTCGCCGCGCCGCACTATCGGCGTCGTCGGCTGCGGGCGCGCGGGGCCCCCGCTCCGCGTCACCCGTCGGCCCAATCGGTCGCGTCCGTCAGCTGAGTTGGTGGGCGGCGTTTTCGTTGGTGGAGCTGGTGATTGCGATGAGCATCCTGGCCGTGGGGCTGGTGGGGGCCATGCGCGTGTTTCCCGTCGGGTTGCGCGCCTCGCAGCGGTCGGAGGTTGCCAGCCGCGCGGTGCTCGCCGCCCAGCGGACGATCGAGTCGTTGAAGCTGACGCCGTGGGAGGAGCTGACCGGCGAGCTGCCGCCGACGCAGGAAGATGGGTTTGACATCACCACGCGCCTGCGCACGCCGTCGATCGACCATCTGCTCGACGAGACGCGGCTGAAGGCCGTGGACGTGACCGTGCAGACCGGCTCTCAGAGCCGGCCCCACCGCCTGACGGTGGTGACGTACCTCCGCCGTGAAGGGTGATGTGGCCTCTATGGACTTCGCTCAGGGCTCAGGGCTCAGGGCTCGGGGCTCGGGGCCATTGCCCTCAGCCCGCAGCCCAGAGCCCGAGCGGGTTGACGCTGGTGGAGCTGTTGATCGCCATGGCGATCCTGGTCACGGTGACCGCGTCGACCGCGCTGATTTTCCGCGGGATCACCCGGGCCTGGCGGACCGGCCAGCTGCGGACCGAGCGCTACCAGCAGGCCCGCCTGCTCGTTGACGTCTTCAGCCGGGAGCTGGCCTCCAGCGTGGCCAATCCCCGCTACCCGATGATCGGCACCGATCCGGCCGAGCCGGGCGCTCGCCTGCGCGAGGAGGGAAGGTTCGACGAGCTCTTCTTCGTCGGCACCTTGCCGGGCCGCTCCGGCTTGGTGGAGCGGGGCTACTGGGTGGATGCCGACGGGGACCTCTGGTGCCATGACGATGAGCCGGCCGACGGCGAGTTCTCCACGGGCGCCCAGGAGATCTGCGGGCGGGACGTCTCCCAGTTCAACGTCTCGTATTTCAACGGCGTCGAATGGCGCGAATCCTGGGACGGCCTCGCCGCCGGCGAGGAAGGGACGCTCCCGAGAGCGGTGCACGTCGTCGTGACGATTGGGCGGGAACGCCCCGAACGGTTCGAAACGGTCATCTATGTCCCCACCAGCTAACCGCCTAAAAGGTGTCAGACACCTTTCAAAGCGGGAAAGGTGTCTGACACCTTTTGACCGGCGGGGCATTGCGCTGCTCATCGTCGTGAGCCTGCTGACGGTGATCGGCATCATGGGGGTGGCGTTCGCGTTCTCCTTGCACCTGGAGACCCAGGCGACCCGGCAGTTCGTCTCCGCGACCCAGGCGCGGTACTTGGCCGAGAGCGGCGTCAGCCACGCCCGGGCGCTGCTGGATGAGGATCGGCTGAGCTCCCGCGTGGACGAGCTGTCCGAGCCCTGGGCCGAGGATTTCAAGGGCCGCGAGGCGGATGTGGACGGGGAGGGCACGCCGGAGTCCCGGTGGTGGCCCGTGGCCGATGCCGATGACGCCGCGGTCGGCCGCTACGCGGTCATCATCACCGATGAGTGCGGCAAGGTCAACCTGAACGCCGCCCAGGCGCATCCCTCGGGGACGGGCCTGGGCGCGATCAACCTCACGACCCTGTTGGAGCAAGCCGGCATCCGCCGGGCGGCCGAGGTCGCCGAGGCGATCGAGCAGGCCCGGTACGGAGACGATCAGCGGCCCGGCGTGGCCGGCGCGGACGACGACGCGGATGGCTCCATTGACGAGCCGGATGAGTATCAGCCCCTGGCCCTGCGGGGCGATGATCGGCTGCTGGAGAGCCTCGAGAGCCTCGCGTCGGTGGCCGGGTTGACCGGGGAGGAGATCCGCCAGTTGTCGCAGGTGGCCACCGTCTATAGCTGGGATCTCAATGTCGGCGTCTCTGGCAGGACCCGGGTCAACGTCAATACCGCCACCGCAGAGGAGCTGCTGGCCAGCCTGCTCGACGCCGGGGTGGCGGATCCCTGGCAGGCGGCCGTGAACATGGCGGATTTCGCCGATGCGGATGTGGAGATCTCCCGCGTGACGAAGTCCTCCAAACTCTACGCCATCTCGAACCAGGGGCCGCTCGGCAGCTGGACCTGGTCGGCCGACCCGACCAGCCATTATGAGACCGAGGAGGCGGGCGGCGAGGCGCTCATGTGGACGTTCTCCGCGCCCAGCGGCACCTTCCGGGTCTTGGCGCGCGGGGTCCCAGGGGTCAAAGTCGGCGACCTCGTTGTGGCGGGCCGGCTGGTTCCCTCCGCCAGGGACGGCCAATCGCTGGGACTCATGGAGCTCGCCGGCGAGGTCGCGGTGGAGGTGGTCAACCGCGAGCCGGCCGGCACGCGCTGCGCGTTCCGAGGGTTGGAGCTCGTCTCAGAGGAGGGCCAGGCCGGCGACAGCACCGTCGTGCGCGGGATCGAGGCGGTGCGGTTCAACGAGCTCATGATCGAGCCGACGAGGGAGTTCCCCGCGTCCAGCGCGGCGTTCGACTCCCAGGGGTCCGGCTGGGCCTGCTTGGGCGAGGGCGTCTGCACCAACAGCGGCGTCGGCCAGGCGCGGTGGTCCTGGACCAGCGCCGCCCTGAAGCCCGGCCGGTACTACGTGTGGGTGTTCGGATCGGCCCCCGGGCAGACGGTCGGGGATGTCCGGGTGGAGAGCGGCACGCAGCGGCTGGTCCACGGCCAAGTCCACCCCAGCACCCTCCGGGTCGGCTCAGACGGAAAAGTCACGTTGACTATTGGCAAATCCGCCGCGGACGGGACATACTATTTCCAGAAGATCGTGCTGTCGCTGCAGCCGGACGCCGAGTACGTGGAGCTGATCAACCTCAGCGACCGCGACATCGAGGTTGGCGGTTGGACGATCGAGGGGGAGCTGACAGGCGGCCGGCGGGCCCGCTTGCCCTCAGGCGCGCGCATCAAGGCGCATGGGTTGCTGGTCGCGGCGGTCGATCTCAGCGATACGCAGGAAGGCATCGCCGGCAACGGGATCGACGCGCAGGAGGCCTGGGAGCTGCCTGAGGAGGGCGCGGTGCAGCTGGAGTTTCTGGAAGGCGGCCCCTCGGTCACGGACGACTGGCTGAAAACCACCGTGCCCGGCGGGGGCGCGCCCCGCCTGGTCCTGCGCGCCCAGGAGCGGCTGGTGGACGAGGTGGAATACCCGACCACCCTGCCGACCAGCGCCTTCCAGAGCCTGGAAAAGGGTGATCCCAGCACGATCGGCGATTCGGACGGCGACGGCATCGATGACCAATGGTATCCCTCGCTGGCGCTGACGTTCGCCACGCCGGGGCTGACCAACGACAACAACGGCACGCGGGAGCAGGTTGGGTTGGACGTGATCACGCACGACGCGCTGCAAGACGTGAGGGTGCGCAACCGTCCCCTGGAGGGGGTCGGCGAGCTGGCGGGGCTGTCAAGCGGCGCGGCCTGGAAGCCGTTTGCGACCGAAGATCTGGCCAACGTGGTGGATCGGTTCACCGTTGAGGGCCTTCGGCTGGAAGCCGAAGGGCGGCTCATCGCGGGCGACGGCGCGTGGCAGGAGCGAGCCGACGGCGCGTACGAGCACAACAGCACCGCCGAGCCGGCGGTGACCGGCGCCTGGGCGTGGGACGGGATCACGGCAGGCTTCTACCGCTTGAGCGTGTACGGGCGGACCGGAGAGCAGCTCGCCATCCGGTGGAAGCTGGACGACGGCTCCTTCACCGCCTGGTCGCCGGCGCTCTCCACGGACGCGCAGGGGCGGATCGCGCTCGGGCAACTCGTGATCGGGCCCCAGGCGGGCGAGCCGGAAGCCGGCTCGACGCCGGCCACCCCGCCAAACACCCTGATGTTGGAAGCGACCTGCGCGACGCTGAGCGGGATCTGCCATCTGGACTACGTCCGGCTCGATCCGCGGCTGATCCGCGTCGGGCCGGTGAACGTCAATACCGCCCCCTTCGAAGTCCTGCTGGCCCTGCCCGGGATGACCGAAGCCAAGGTGGCGCGGATCATCGCCGGCCGCCCCTACGGGGATCAGGACGAGCAGGCGCGGGGGATCGGCGATCTGCTGCTCGGTGAGATCCTCGGCGCAGATGAGGAGACGACCCTGGGGATGTTTCAACGCCTCGCGCACCTGTTGACGACGCGGTCCGAGCTGTTTCATCTCCAAAGCCTCGGGCAGGCGGTGGTGATGGACCGCGCGGTGGCGACCCAGCGGATCCTCACAGTGGTGGAGCGCCGATGAAAAATGGTACCGGGTCCCATTTTTCCTTCGAGGGCGATAGAAAAATGAGACCCGGTACCATTTTTCCGCGGTTTTTGTTCTGGTCACTCGTCTCCTGTCTCCTGGCTCCTGTCTCAGGCTTTCCAGTCGCGGAGGCGGCGGTCGGGAAGGGGAAGAACAAGCAGGTCGAGTCCGCCTCCGCGACCCAGGGCGGCGGCGTGTCGACCTCCAAGTTCCGGCAGCAGTTCACCGTTGGGGAGGCGGTCGGCGCCGCGCGGCTGGTCGGCACGCGATTCCGGATCCTCCCGGGCTTCCTCGGCGCCGCCGCGGCGGCGCCGACTCCCCTGGTGACCCATTTGGATCTGGTCTCTCTGACCGCGAAGACCGCGCCGCTGGGGCAGCCCATCACGCCCAAGCTGTGGCAGCGGGATCGCGATCCGATCTTCATCTGGCAGCCGCCGCCGACCGGGCCGGAGCTCGCCGGCTATAGCTACGCGATTGACGCGGAGCCGGACAGCGTCGTCGACACGACCGGCACGTCCTTCGATGTCGCCACGAGCACCCTCCAGGCGCTGGCCGACGGCGTCCATACCTTCTCGGTCAAGGCGCTCAACACGCTGGGCAACGCCGGCAAGCCGATCAGCTTTGAGATGTGGGTGGATACCGTCCCGCCGCAGATCGCCTCGTTCACCCCCGAGGCCGCCTCGCTCTTCAACAAGCAGCCGACGGTGACCGCGACCCTGCTGGAGGCCTTAAGCGGCATCGAGCGGGGCAGCGTGGAGCTGGTGCTCAACGGCGGCACAGCGTCGGTCGCCTTCAGCCCCGACACCGGCGCCCTGACCTCAGCAGGAGGCGGGTGGCAGGAAGGGACGAACACCCTGGAGCTGCGCGCGGCGGATCTCGCCGGCAACGCCCTGACGCCGTTCATCTGGACGGTGAGCCTCGACACCGTCCCGCCGCGCGGCTCGGTGACGATCAACGCGGGCGCGTTGATGACGACGAGCCGCTTCGTGACGCTGGGGTTGAGCGCGGCCGACGCCACCTCGGGCGTGCGGCAGATGCAGATCAGCAACCAGCAGGCCACCGGATACGCGGAAGAGCCCTTCGCCGCGCTGCGCTCGTTGTGGGGCCTCAACCCGATCCGCGGGCGGCAGGCGGTGTTCGTGAAGTTCATCGATCGCGCGGGGAACGTCTCGGCGCCGGTTGCCGACGACATCGAGCTGGCCCTGCTGGCGCCGGAGACCATCATCACCGCCGGGCCGGCGGGATTGACGCCGAGCGCGAGCGCGTCCTTCCGGTTTATGTGCCCCGAGGGCGGCTGCCTGTTCTCGGTCGCCTTCGATACCGGCGAGTGGTCCGAGTGGCGCGCTGACACCTCCGCATCCGCGTCCGGCTTGTCCCCGGGCAACCACTACTTCCGGGTCAAAGCGGCGAAGGACGTCAACGGCGAGACCGGCATCCAGCCGGATGAGGAAGACCCCACGCCGGCGGAGCGCACGTGGATCATCGGCCTCGAACCGCCGATCTTCATCGGGCCCAAGGGCCCGCCCATCAAAGTATGGCGTCTCGAATAACTGCGGGGGTCGGGCTTGAGATCGCCCCCGGCGCGGTCCGCGCCGCGGTCGTGGAGCGCTCGGAGCCTCGGCTGCGGCTGGCCGACGCCTACGAGGAGCCCTGCGAGGCCGCAACGCCCTCGGCCATCGTCGGCGCCTTGACCCGCCTGCGGTCCCGCCTGCCGCCCGCCAGCCCCGTCGTCCTGGGGATCCCCGGCACCGCCGCGATCCTTGCCGGTGCCACGCCGCTGTTGCCCAACCCGCGCCGGGCCATCCTCGCTGTCGAATTTGAGGTGCAGCAGCTGTTGCCCTTTCCGCTGACCGAAGCCGCCTGGCACTTCCAATGGGCAGGGGCTGACGATGGGCGGCGCTCGGGGCTCGGGGCTCGGGGCGCTGGGCGGGTGGGCAGAAGTCTCAGCCCCCAGCCCCCAGCCCCCAGCCCTGAGCGTTCTTCAGGGGTGGTGGTGGCGGCGATGCGCCGGTCCCTGCTGGAGGAGCGGCTCGCCTGGTGCCGCCAAGCCGGGCTGTCCGTTCAGGCGGTGTCGTTAACCCCCCTGGGGACGCTCAACGCGCTTCGACTCATCGCCCCAAGCCCCGCCGCCCCGGTGCTGGTGCTGCGGGTGTTGGATGAGCAGAGCGCGGAATGGATCCTCTGGGGCCCCGGCCTGCTCCAGGTCGTGCCGGTCACGAGCCCCGCGGCCGATGGGCTCGGGCCGGAGCTCGTCACGTCGTGGGAAGGCCTGCGCGGCCACGGTCCGGCGCTGCCGGATCGCGTGTGGGGCATGGGGGCTTCCGCAGCCTGGCCGCGCTTTGCGGAGACCTTCAGCCAGATCGGGGTGACGCTGCAGCCGTGGCCTGTCGGCGAGGCGATCGCGATGGCGCGCTCGCTTGATCGCCCGGAGCGGTTCGCCGCTGCCGTGGGGCTTGCCGCGCAGGCCGTGGGCGCGGCGCGCCTGTCCCTCAACCTGCTGACCAGCTCCCAACAGCAGGAGCAGGCGCGGCAGATGCACCGTGTGGGGACGGTGGCCAGCGGGCTGTTCGGGCTGGCCGCCGTGGGGCTGGGCCTGAGCGGCATGCTGGAAGTGCGCCAGCGCCGGCTGGGGACCCTCACGCTCCTTGAGCAGCGGGAGCAGCTCTACCAATCGCTCCGGCCGGAGGTGCGGTCGCTCATCCAGCATCAGCAGCACCTGGAACAGCGCACGGTGCAATTGGAGCGGTTTGTGCTGCAGGGTGCGGTGCTCACGAAGGTGCTGGCGGATGTGGCCGACGCCTTGCCCGATGACGTGTGGCTGACGACGGCGAGCTGGTCGAAGACCGACGAGCTGATCGACGGGACGCTGGAAGGGCACGCGAACACCTTTCAGGACGTCACCCGGTTTTTCGACCGGTTGAAGACCGTCGCGCGGATGACGAGCGTCAAGCCGCTGTCGACCAGCGTGACGACGCAAGGGGAGCGCGAGCTCATCGTGTTCAGCGTCCAGATCCAGCGGCCCATCCGCAGCGAGGCAGGACAGTAGCAGAAGGCAGGCGGCAGGAGGCAGAGGGCAGGGATGGCTGTGACGGTGCGGGGCCGGCCCATGGCCTGGGTGCCCGTGATCAGCGGGATGACGGTCGGCGCGGCGCTGATCGGCGTCGTCGCCTGGCGGCTGAACCTGGAGAGCCTCGAGCACCAGACGAAGGACAAGCGCGCGGCGCTGAAAAAGCTCGTGCTGAGCGGCGGCATCCCGCCGAATCAGGAAGTGATGGACCATCTGACCCGCCGGCAGGCGGCGTTGGGGCAGCGCTACGAGCACTGGCTGAAGGCGGTGGTGACCGCCCCGATCGCCGAGGCGGCCCAGGCCGATCCGCAGCTCTACTTTCAGGAGCGGTTCCATGAGGTGCAGCGGACCCTGGAGCGGTTGGCGCTCGCGCATACCATTCCCGCGCCGGCGCAGCTCGGGTTTCCCAAGGACCTGCCGCCCTCGGACACCGTCCCGCGGTTGCTGGGCCAGCTCGCGTTGATCGAGGATCTCGCGCCGCTGATCGTCGAGCAAGAGGTGGCGTCCTTCCCCTCGCTGCGCGTCGAAGATCCGGAGCCGGTCCTCGCGCAGGAGGAAGGCGGGGCGTTTCTCCTGCGGCTGCCGGTGCGGGTGCGGCTCACGGCGTCGCTGGCGAGCCTCATGAAGATCCTGGCGGGCCTGGAGCGCAGCCAGCCCTTGATCGACATGCGGGCGGTTCGCATCACCAGCGTGCCCGAGTCCTCGCACCTCGATATCGAACTGCAGGCTGCGCGCTACTTGGTGCCGGCCGGCGCGTCCGTGTCGGGATCCGCCGACGAGGCCCCGCCGGCGGGACCGGCCGCGATGAAACGGCGCCCCTCGCGACGGGCCAACAAGGAGTGAAACGGTGTCAGACACCTTTCGACCTCTCGTCTCGCATCGGGAAAGGTGTCTGGCACCGTTTGCACGATGACGCCATCGGCCGGACCCTCGATCGCGGTAGCGATCCTGCTGGCTGTGCTCACGCTGGGCGTGTGGTCGTGGCAGCGGTCCGTCTTTCACAGCCGGCAGGCGGATGTGAAGGCCGATCCCTGGAAGAAAGTGGAGTCCGACTACCCCATCACGCAGGAGCTGCCCGCGGTGTCGAGAGTGTCGGCCGAGACCGTGGACGCGGTGATTCGCGCCAATCCGTTTTCTCCCGCGCGGCGGGCGGTCAGCCCCCCAAGCGGTGGTGAGCCCGGCGCAGGCGGCGCGGCGGTCCGCCAGCCGGATGCGGCGAAATTCGTGTACAAGGGGCGCATCAATCTGGGCAATCGCCAGCGGGCAATTGTGGAAGATTCAGCCGCGCACAAGACCTATTTTCTTGAAGTCGGACAAGCAGTTGCGGGATTTAAAGTGCTTGACATCGCGGAGAACCGGGTAGTATTATTGGATTCATCGACGAACGAAGAAGTTGTCGTCTCCGTGGCCAGGCCACCAAACCCATAAAAAGAAGGAGCAACCCCACCAGCATGCAGATGGGACAACGAGACGGCAGGCGACTCCCCCGCGTGTCAGCGCTGGTGAGGGTCATCCTGGTGAGTACCTGCAGCTCCTCTGCGGTGGGCGCCGCGGAAGCCGTCAAGACCGCGGCCCTGAGCAGTGGGCCCTCCGAGTCCTTCCCCGCGTTTCTCACCAACGTCCCTCCGGAAGCCCAAGACATCGCCCCGGCGCTGCGACGGGTGCTGCAGGTCGTGAAAGCCAGCGGCGCGATCGAGCACGCCGTGAAACAGTTGCGGGCCGATCAGGATGCCACCCGCAGCAAATTGACGGCGATCAACGGCGAGATCGAGCTCCTCCTCCAAGAGCGGCAGCAGCTCCTCGCGCAGCTGGCCCTGCTCGAGAAGGCGCAGCAGCAGCGGCTCGAGACGCTCCGCAAGGAGCTCGAGACGCGGATGGAAACCGAGCTGGCGCAGGCCCGCCAGCAGATCCAGCAGGAACAGCAGGCCGATCTCAGCCGGCAGGTTCAGGCGTTTGTCGCCCGCCAACAGCAGGCCATGGACGAGGCGCTCCAGAAGGAGCTCGAGCTACGGGAGCGCGAGCTGACGCAGCTGACGCAGGAAGTCGAGCTCGAAACCCAAGGCATCGTGGGACGCCTGTCACGGTTGGATGTGGACGCCACCCTGGCGAAATCGTTGCAGCAGTCCACCCAAGACGCCCTCGCCCGTCGGAAAGCCCAGCTCGAAGCCCAGCGCGCGCAGCTCATCACCGACCGGGATACGCGCCTGGCCCGGGAGCGGGACGAGTTCAGCACGAAACTGCAGCAGCAGCAGGCGACCGAGTTGCAGCGCCGGTTGACCCTGAAGGAAGCGGGCCTGCGCTCCGCCATGGCGGAGATCCTGCACAAGAGCCGGGTCGAAGAGACCCGCAAGAGCGATCAGGTTCGGCAAGCCCTCGGCGAGGTGGGGCAGCGGCATGCCAAGCTCGTGCAGCAGCAGACGCAGCTGGCGTCTCGCAAGGACGCGCTGGGGAACGAGCTGGACGCCAAGCTGGCTCAGGCGAGGGATCTCGAAACCCAGAGGCAGCTCTCGCTGGCGCAGCTGGAGGAGGTCTTCCACAACCCCCATCCCAGCACCCATACGAAGGCCCTGGCATGGTTGGGTGCGGCGATTCCTCAGCTTCCGCCGGAGATCTCCGATGAGATCCAATTGCTCCAGCAGCGGATGGTGGCCCTGATGCAGAAAGAGCGCGAGCTGGAGGAGCAGCGCCGCGTCTTGCGCGAGCGGCAACTGGCGCTGCAGCTCTCGCGCGAGATCGAGCTGCAGTACCAACAGAAGCGGCTGCGGGAACAGCAGGCCGAGCAGGCCAAGGCCAGCCGGGCCGAGGAGCTGGCGGCGAGGGCCACCGAGCTGGCGCAGCGCGGGGCATTTGACGACGCGCTGAAGCTGATCGGCCAGGCCCAAGGGCTGAATCCGCCCCCGCCGCAGCTCTCGAAACTGGCCATGATGCGCGAGGAGCTGCTGTCGGCTAAGACGGAGGCGTCGCGCAAGGCGCAGGCTGCTGAGCTCGAGCAGGTGTTTAACCGCGCCATGCAAGCGTTCGAAACCGGCAGCTACGAGCAGGCGGTCGCGTTGTTTGAACAGGTGATCGCCCAGGAAGCCAGAGGCGCGAATGCCGCTCCTTCCGGGGCTCAAAGCGAGTAACCCAACGCGTCTCTTCCTCCGAGGGTGTCTGACGGCGGCGCTGAGCCTGGGGTTCAGCCCGGGGGCGATGCTCTGCGCAGCCGAGGATCCCGCCTTGTCCACCCAAGCGTCTCCGACCGAACAGAAATTCACCCCGCGCGCCCAGGAGCTGCTGGAGGCCGCCAAGGCCAAGCTGGAAGAGAAGCGGCGGGAAGCCCAAGCGCGAGAAGAGGCCCGCCAGCGCCGAGAAGCCGAACGGTTGGCGATCCAGCTCGGCCGCCAGAGACTCCGGCAGCAGGAGCTGCAGGCGCAGGAGGCCCAGCGCCAGCTTGAGCTGGCCAGGGAGCGCCAGCTCAAGGCCCTGTACAACAAAGCGCTGGATCGATTCCGACAGGGCGACTATGAGCAGGCGACCGCGCTGTTCCAGCAGATGGCGCTCATCCATCCCGAGCATCCGCTCGTGAAAATGGCCGAGCGGTTCATCACCCGGGCGGAGCTGAAGCGGTTCGAGGACCGGCTGCGCGCCAGCGTCGAGGCGCCGCCGACGCGGGGGGCGATCGTGCCCGAGCTGGAGGGCCTGTTGACGCAGAAGCGGATCGAGCTCGAGACGGTGTTCAAGTACGCCCGTGGCGCGTTGGCGGAGCGCAAGTTCGATCAGGCGATCAAGCTGCTCACGGCGCTCTTGGTGCAGGATCCGCAGAATCGCGAAGCGCAGCGGCTCATCGAGCAGGCGCGCCTGGCCCAGCTGGAGGAGGAGCGCTCGCGCGCCGAGCGCAGGAATGATTTGGACGAACGCGCGATGATGAACGAGGTGCTCAAGGCGCAGCTGTTGCCGGAGTCGAAGCGGGTCCCGGCGCTCGGCGCGCCGCTGGTCGGGGGCAACAGCCCGGCGATTTCCGCCAAGCTCCGAGAGCCGATCAGCTTCGAGTTCGACGACATCGCCCTCAGCGACGTGCTGGAGTTCATCGGGGATGCCGCCAATGTCAGCATCATCCCTTCACCCCAGCTGGACTTGAAGACCCAGCGGGTGTCGCTGAAGGTGTCGCAGCTGCCGCTGGAGCAGGCCATCAAGTACCTGGCGAAGACCCTGTCGCTGGCCTACCGCGTGGCGGACGACGCGATCCTCATCGCCTCGCCGGAGGAGTTCTCGAACGAGCCGCTGGAGACGCGCGTCTTTTTCCTGCGCAACGGGCTGACCCCCTTCGCGCTGGAAACCTCGGCCGTCGAGCCGAACCCCGCCATGACGATGGAGCCGCTGACGAGCCTCATCGAGCAGTCCATCCCCAAGACCCCGGACAGCAAGTTCATCGTGGATGAGCGCAGCGGGGCCATCATCGTGACGAACACCGCCGAGAACCTTGCGCAGGTGGAGCGGCTGCTGAGCCAGCTCGACATTACGCCGGTGCAGATCTTGATTGAAGCGCGCTTTGTCGAGCTGACGACGACCGAGCTGGAGCATCAGGCGCTCGAGAGCGTCCTGAACGGCAGCGCCGTCCTCTCGAAGAAGACGGGCAAGGACGACACGCGCGGGCCCGGCCATCAGATCGCGAGCGGGGGCGGCTTCAAGTTCCCGGCGCTGGCGCGGGAGAGCGAAGCGCTCAACCTGACGCTCCAAGGGGTGTTGAGCGGCACGCAGTTTGAAACCGTGCTGCACTTCCTCGAGGAGACGAAGAAGAGCAAGACGCTCTCGGCCCCGCGGGTGACGGCGCTGAACAACCAGACGGCGACCATCCGGGTGGTGGATGAGTTCAACTACCCGACCCGCTACGAGGTCTCGTTGATCCAGTTCGACATCAACGGCGACGGCGACTTCGACGACGCGGGGGAAACCGAATTCGCCAACGTCCCCCAGGATCTCCAGAAGCGCGACATCGGCATCCTGCTCAACGTCACGCCGAGCGTGGGGCGAGATATGAAGACCATCACGCTGATCCTCGCGCCCGAGGTGAGCTCCTTCAGCCAATTCCGCAGCCTGGGCGGCGGGGTCACGGTGCCGGAGTTCACCTCGAGCCAGCTGACGACGACGGTGGTCATTGAGGACCAGCAGACGGTCGTCCTGGGCGGCCTCATGAAGGATTCGACCTCGGATACCGTCACCAAGGTCCCGGTGCTGGGTGACCTGCCGGTCTTGGGCGGGCTGTTCCGCCAGCACTCCGCATCCAGCACGCGCAAGAACCTCCTCATCTTCATCACCGCCCGGCTCTTGGCGCCTCGCGGCCAGACCACATGACAAAAAGGTGTCAGACACCTTTCAAAGCGGGAAAAGTGTCTGACACCATTTTTGTGGGGATGCTGGTGCTGTGGCTGGCGTCGGCCCCAGCGGCGGGCAGCCCGACCGTCGAGACCCCTCAGCCGGTCACGCCGGAACCCGCCGCGCAGGCCATGGTCACGACTGACGAGGTGCGCTCGCTGCGGGAGCGGTTGGGGCAGCTGGTATCCGCTGATTTCCAGGAGGTGGACTTCGCCGCGGCGATCGCGTTTCTCTCGGATCACGCCGGCGTGAACATCATCCTGTCCGAGAAGGCGCGGGAGCTGGGCCGGCCCGTCACCGTCCATCTGGTCGAGATGCCGCTGGGCCGCGCGCTGGAGCACCTCCTCCGGGGCCAGGGATTGCTGTTCCGCGTGGACGAGGAGGCGATCTGGGTGGCCACGCGGGATGAGATCGAGGCCGAACCGATGGAAACCCGCATCTTCTTCCTGAACCAGGGGCCGGGCCTCGTGGCGGCCTTCGAGCCGATCAGCGGGACCCGCGAGAGCGTGGCGCTGAAGCCGGCCGGCATCCGCGAGATGCGGACCTTCAAAGACATCGTGGAGGAGGTCATTCCGAAAGTCGGCGAGAGCACCATCATGCTGGATGAGCGCACGGGCGCGCTGATCGTGACCCACGTGCCGTACTACCTCCAGCAGATCGAGGAGCTGCTCACCCAGCTTGACATCGTGCCGGCGCAGGTGCTCATCGAGGCGCGGTTCGTCGAGGTGACGTTTACGGACACCAAGGAGTGGGGCTTCGACGCCCAGTTGACCGGCGACGCGAGCCTGACGAGGAAGCGAGGCAAGGACGACACGCAGGGGGCCGGGCTGCAGCTCTCCCAGACCGGCTCGACGCTGGCGCGCGGCTCGAAGGTCAACTTCACCGATTTCACCAACCAGACCTCCGGCAACGCCCTGAACCTGACGTTCCAGGGGATCCTGACCGGCACCCAGTACAGCGCGGTCCTCCATGCGCTGGCGCAGAACCAGAAGACCAAGACGCTCTCCGCGCCGCGGGTGACGACGCTGAACAACCAGACCGCGACCATCAAGGTCGTGACCGAGTTCGTCTACGCGACGCGGTACGAGGCCTCGGTCGTGCGGGAGGACCTGAACAGCGACGGGGACTTCAACGACGTCTCCTCCGCCGGCACGCGCGAGACGCGCTTCGTGAACGTGCCGCAGGGGTTCGTGACCAAGGACCTCGGCATCCTGCTGCACGTGACCCCCAGCGTCGGGAAGGACATGCGGACGGTCACCCTCGCCCTGAAGCCGGAGGTGAGCGAGAAGAAGACCGATGATTCGTTCGGCGGCGAGGTGTCGCTGCCGCGCTTCACCGCCCGGCAGCTGGAGACGAGCGTCGTGATCCAGGACGGGGATACGGTTATGCTGGGCGGGCTCATGAAGGACACGACGACGAAGACCGTCACCAAGGTTCCCCTCCTGGGATCGTTGCCGATCATCGGGCCGCTGTTTCGCAAGGATGACGATTCCGCGGAGCGATCCAACCTGCTGATCTTCGTCACCGCGAACCTCCTGCATCCCTCCGGAGCCCGGATCGTGAAGGAACCCGCCACCGACTTTTAGCGCTGTTGCACACGCCGTCAGACCCCACATGATGCGAAGAGTTGATATCGCCCAGGTGGCCAAGGCCGCTGGCGTGTCCACGACGACCGTCTCGCGGGTCATCAACCGTGTGCCGACCGTCTCGCCGGAGAACCAGCGGCGGGTCGCAGAAGCGATCCGGCGGTTGAAGTACCGGCCGAACCCGAGCGCCCAGCGGCTCGCGTCTGGCCGGCATGACACGATTGGCGTCATCTTCCCCCGGTTCGCCGACATGTTCCACTCCTTCCACGTGACGGAGCTGTTGCGGGGGATCGGAACGGCCGTGGACCGGCTGAAGCTCAACCTGCTGCTGCACATCACCGACAGTCGCTCCTTCATCGACCTGCCCATCGTGGATGGGGTGCTGTTCGCCGACATCGACGGGAATGAGGAGCAGCTCGATATGGTGCTCGACCAGGGCGTGCCGGCCGTGGTCATGGTGAACTACATCAAGGAGCTGCCGGTGAGCTGCGTGGCGGTCGACAACCGGACCGCCGCCGAACACGTCGTGGACTACCTGGCGAAGCTCGGCCACCGGGACATCGCGACGATCACGGGGCATTTGCGCACGCCCTGCGGCATCGAGCGGCTGGACGGCTATCTCAAGGCGATGAAGGCCCGGGGGCTGGAGGTCAAGCCGCATTTCGTCCAGCGGGGCGATTATACCGGCTCCTCGGCGCGTGAGCCGGCCAAGCGGCTCTTGACCAACCCCAATCGCCCGACCGCGATCTTCTGCGCCAGCGACGAGATGGCGGTGGCGGCGATCGAAGTGGCGAGCGAGCTGGGCGTGCGCGTGCCTGAGGAGCTCTCCGTGGTGGGCTTCGACGACAGCCCCGTGGCGACGTTTGCGAAGGTGCCGCTGACGACCGTGTGGCAGCCCCTGAGCCAGGTGGGGGAGCTCGCGGCGGAGATCCTGGGCAAGAGCATTTCCGGCAAGCAGCACCGCCCGGTCAAAACCCTCTTAGGGACGAAGATCGTTGAGCGCAGCTCATGTCGGCAAACATGGCTCGACCGCTAGGAAAGCGCTCAAGGCTCAAGGCACTTGCCTCGAGCCTTCAGCCTAGAGCGAGGTGAGACATGATGGGTGCAGTGGCAGGTCCGATTCGGGTGGCGGTGTTGGGCGCGGGCGGGCTGGGAAAGGCGGCAGCCCGGATCATCGGGATGAAGCGGGAGCTGCGCCTGAGCGCGATCTGCGACAGCCGAGGCCTTCTGACCGCCGCCGAGGGGCTGGAGGGTGAGGCGATTGCCGGCATCGCCGGAGACCTCGTTGAGGGCTACCGCCAGCACCGAGAGGCAGGCGAGCAGGAACTCGGCGGTGGCATCGCCGTGGCCACCGCCGTTGAGGCCAGGCATTGCGGCGATCCGATCGGCGCCATCATCGACCTCGCGGATCAACTGGATGCGGTGCTGGTGGCGCTGCCCAACCTGCCGAACGCGTTCATCCCCGGGGTGATCGAGCGGTTTGCCCGGGCCAACGCCTCGCTGGTGTTCGCCGATGTCCTGAAGCGCACCACGGCCGTCACGCACATGTTCGCCCTGGACGCGCTCGTGAAACAGGCGCGCAGCGTGGTGCTGACCGGCTGCGGCGCGACCCCGGGGGTGCTGGCGGCCGCCGCGGTTCTGGCGGCGCAATCCTTCATCGAAGTGGAGCGGGTGGAGATCTGGTGGGGGGTCGGCATCGCGAGCTGGGATGCCTACAAGGCGACCATCCGAGAAGACATCGCGCATCTGCCCGGCTACACGGTGGAGCGCGCCAAGGCCATGACCGACCCCGAGGTCGAGGCGCTGTTGGCGAAGACGAAGGGGCTGTTGACCCTCACGCGCATGGAGCACGCCGACGATCTGCTCCTGCAGCGCGTGGGGGTCGTGGACCGGCTCGATCAGGTCGAGGTCGGCGGGGTCATGGATACCCGGCATCCCAAGAAGCCGGTCTCGACCACGATGACGCTCACCGGGATCACCGTCGATGGCAAGCGGTCCAGCCACAAGTTCATCCTGGGAGACGAGACGACGATGGCGGCCAACGTGATCGGCCCGGCCCTCGGCTACCTCAAGCGGGGCCTGTGGTTGAAGGCCCGCGGGCTCCTCGGGGTCTTCGGCTCGACCGAATTCCTTCCGATGGTCGTGCGGTAAGCCCCGCCCGCCCGCCGCGCCGCTGATCCGTCCGACCGGGCGTCATGGCGCGGCGCAGGCAGGCACACCCTCGTCCCGAGTCAGCGCGTTGTTGACCAGCGTGGCTCGCAACATTCGGCATTCGCGGCGCGCGGAGCGCCTGGCCACCCGCCTCCCCGAGGGTCATCGGCCCTGGCCGGAGGGAGTGGCCGCGGGGCGAATTCAGCGTTTGCCTGTGCAGCCGCTCTCGGCGGGCAAACGCTGCTGAGCCACGCGGCCAGCTCCCGCAGGCCAGGCAGCGAGGCCGATCGCGGGGCGGGGCCCGGCCACCCGCCCTCGTCAACGAACGTGTCACCGAGCACCCGCGCGTTCTCCTCACCTGTCAGCACACACGCAGTTCCTCACGGAGCTTGAGGACGACCTTCAGGCGCTGCGCCTGCAGGGGGTGTTCCGGTCCCTGACCACCCTCGAGGCGGTCGAGGGGGCCGTGGTCACCGTCGCAGGCCGGCGGCTCGTCTGCTGGTGCTCCAACGATTACCTCGGGCTGTCGCAGCACCCCGCGTTGGTGCAGGCTGCCGCCCAGGCGGCCGCGGCCTTCGGGGTCGGCGCGCGCGCCTCGCGGCTGTTGGCCGGCACCACCACCTGTCATCGCCGGCTGGAGGAGTCGCTGGCCGCCTGGTTCGGGGCTGAGGCGGCGCTCGTGTTCTCCAGCGGCTACTTGGCCAATCTGGGTGCGATCGGCAGCTTGGCATCGCCTCAGGATGCCATCGTCCTCGACCGGATGGCGCACGCCAGCCTCTTCGAGGCCGCCCGGGCTACGCGGGCGACGGTGCGGGTGTTCCGGCACAACGACGCGGATCATGCGGCGAGCGTCCTGGCCCGCCTGCGCGCCGCCAGGAGGCGCTGGCTCGTGACGGAGGGCGTCTTCAGCATGGACGGCGACGTGGCACCCCTCGCAGCGCTCGCGGAGGTCGCGCAGCGACAGGAGGCCCTGCTCTATCTCGACGATGCGCACGGGGCGTTTGTGCGCGGAGCGGGCGGGCGGGGAAGCCCGGAGGACGCCGGCGTCTCCCCCGAGCGCTTCCTCTATATGGGCGCGCTCGGCAAGGCGCTGGGTTGCCAGGGCGGGTTCGTGGCGGCGGACGCGGCGGTCATCGATCGGCTGCGCAACCGCGCCAAGCCCTTCATCTATACCACCGGGCTGGCGGTCCCCGTGGCCGCCGCCGCCGCCGCGGCCCTTCGCGTCCTGCAGGATACGCCCGGCCTGCGCGCGCGCCTCGCGGAACGGGTGACGCAACTCCATGAGGCGTTGGAGCAGGCGCGCATCCCCGCCTCACGGACCCGCACCCACATCGTCCCGGTGCTGATCGGCTCGGCCAAGCAGGCCGTGGCGGTGTCCCAGCAGCTGCTTGACCGTGGCCTGCTGGCGCCGGCAATCCGTCCTCCAACGGTGCCCCGGGGCACGGCGCGGTTGCGGCTGAGCGTCACGGCCTCGCACACGCCGGCGCATCTCGCTGCCCTCGTGCAGGGGCTGCGGGACGCGTGTGCGCCGCTGGCGCCGCTTGGCGGATGAGGCGTCGTGTGCGGCCCCTGGGCGGCCTCTTCGTCACCGGGACCGACACCGGGGTCGGCAAGACGCTGGTCGCGTGCGCCATCGCGCGATGGTGCCGGCAGGCCGGCCTTGACGTCGGCGTGATGAAGCCGGTGGCCACCGGTGGGATCCGCGCCCCGGGGCATGGCCGCCGCTGGGTGTCGGAAGACGCCCTGGCGTTAGCCGAGGCTGCCGGCGTGGAGGACCCCCCGGAGCTCATCAACCCGGTCTGCTTCCGCGAGCCGCTCGCCCCCTGGACCGCCGCGAGGCGCGTCGGCCGTCGCATCCGGTTGACGCCGCTCGTGCGCGCGTGTGACATCTTGCGATCGCGGCACGCCTACGTCATTGTCGAAGGCATCGGGGGGCTGCTCGTGCCCGTCACGCCACGGCAGACCGTGGCGGATCTGGCCGCGTGGCTTGGGCTACCGCTCCTGGTGGTCGCGCGGCCGGGATTGGGGACGCTGAACCATACGCTGCTGACGATCGAGGCCATCCGCGCGCGCCGGCTGCCGTTGCATGGGGTCGTCATCAACGTAAGCCGCCCACCCGCCGCCACGCCGGTGGACCGCCTGGCCGAGCGGACCAACCCGACGATCCTGCGCCGGTTCGTGTCGGTGCTTGGGACGCTGCCGTTTCTCCCGCGCGTTCATGCGCGGCAGGAGACCGGCTTGGCGCAGTGGCTTGAGCGAGCGCTGGGCGCTCGAACGCTGTCGGCTCTGACAGGGGTCTGACCCCCTGCCGTTGACAGGTCGAGGGAACTGTGTTAAAGTCGCTGGAAGGCAGTGGTCGACGAGGTTGCAACGCAGCCGAGGAGGAGGCGAGGAGTCCATGCAGAGCGCACACGCGCCGGAGCCACGGATGATGCGACACGCGCCAGCGGGCCTGCCTGCCGCGCAGGCGGGGAAGATGCTGCTGCCATTGCTTGGAGTGCTCGCGGCGCTCTCCATGGCGGTCGCGGCGGTGGCCATTGTGTTCCAGATGCAGGAACGCGACAAGCGATTGGCGAAGGAGCGCGAGCTGCACCTGGCGCTGGCCGAGAACGAAGACCTGAAGGGCCGGCTGGACGAAACGCAGCAGGCGAAGGTGACGATTGAGCAGGAGCTCAGCCATGTCCGGAGAGAGCTGGCCCAGTCCAAAGAGGATCTCAGCAAGACCTTGAAGGCCCAGGCGCAGCTGCAGCGGTCGATTGAAGACCGCGAGCAGGAACTCGCCCGGGTCACGAAGAACATGGAGGCGGCTCAGAGCGAGGCCAAAGAGGCCACCGCCAAGCTCACCGACCTGACGGCGCAGCGCGATGAGGCCAAGCGGCAGCTCGCCGACCTCGAGAAGGCGAAGGGTCAGCTCGAAGCGAAGGTGATGGAGCTCTCGGGCCAGCCGGCGGTTGAGCTGGACAAGGTGCTGATCACGAGAGAGGGGCGGGGTGGGCTGTTGCCGACGGCCGCCAGAGGGATTCCTTCGACCGGCCAGATCGTGGTGGTCAACCGCGAGTACGATTTCATCGTCATGAACCTCGGCAAGAACCACGGGTTGCTGGTGGGCCAAGAGTTCCAGGTCGTCCGCGGCGACCAGGTGCTGGGCACCGTGAAGGTCGAGAAGGTCTATGACGAGCTCTCCGCGGCGGCGATCCTCCCGGACTCGCAGAAAGACAACATCCGGGAAGGGGACACCGTGAAGGCGTTGTAATCCCGGTTCCGTCAGCCGCTGTTCCTCACGTCCCCGACACCGGGGACGTTTTTGTTCTCCCCGTCAGAGCCCGTACGCGGTCCTGGCCGAAGGGAGTGGCCGGGGGGCGAATTCAGCGTTTGCCCGGGTGCGGAGGCGGGTCCTGGCCAGGCCTCCGCGCGCCGCTCAGCGAATGTTGCTGCGCCTGACGCAAGCCACGGCTCGCAACATTCGGCATTCGCGGCTCGCGGAGCCCGGCCACCCGCCTCGACCGCTCCCGGGCAAACGCTGCTGAGCTCCGCGGGCAGCTCCCCGAGGCCAGGACCACTGAGCGGAGTCATCGATGGACGTCACGCTGCAGCGGATGCCGCCGTTTCGCGTCAGCCTGCAGGTTCCTCCGGATAAAGCGATCGCTCATCGAGCCGTGCTGGCCGGTGCGCTGGCGCACGGGGCGACCGAGATCATCCCCTGGCCGTCCGCCGATGACTGCCAGCGGACCCTGGGGGTGGTGGAGGGGCTGGGGGTCGCGGTCCGTCGGGGGGACGGGACGGTGACGATCCACGGGCGCGGGCGGGAGGCCCTGCGGGCGCCCTCGACGGAGCTCTGCTGCGGAGAATCCGGGACGACGTTCCGGCTGTCCACAGGGCTGTTGGCCGGCTGCGCGTTCCGGTCGCGGCTGGCCGCCGGGCCGTCCCTGAGCCGCCGCCCCATGCGGCGCATTGTCGAGCCATTGACGCAGATGGGCGCCCGGTTCGAAGGGGTGAACGCCGGCGGGGAGTGGTATCCCCCGCTGACCATTCAGGGCTCGTCCCCGCTGCGGCATCTCCGCTATGAGCTGCCGGTGGCGAGCGCGCAGGTGAAGTCCGCGGTGCTCTTGGCGGGGTTGGCGGCGCAGGGGGAGACGACCGTCGTGGAGCCGCTGCCGACGCGCGATCACACCGAACGCATCCTGCGCCACTTCGGGATCGCCATCCGCGAAGCGGGTCCGGAACGGTCGGTCACACCGGGGCCCTTGCGGTCGCCGGGCCGGCTGGTGATTCCGGGAGACTTCTCGAGCGCCGCCTTCTTTGTCATCGCCGCATTGTGCGTGCCTGGCTCGCAGCTAACCCTGACCGACGTGGGGCTCAACCCGACGCGGATTGGCCTGTTACAGGTGCTCAGACGGATGGGCGCGACGGTCCGGATCTCCGGGGCCGACGATCCCTGGGAGCCGCGGGGAACACTGACCGCGGAGGCCTCAGCGCTGCGGGGGATCATGCTGGAGCCGGAGGAGGTGCCGGGGGTTATCGATGAGCTGCCGGCGCTGATGGTGGCATGCACCCTCGCATCCGGCCGCAGCCGGCTGCGGGGTCTGGGCGAATTGCGGGTGAAAGAGACCGACCGGATCCGCTCGCTGGTGCAGGGCCTTGCCAAGCTCGGGGCCGCCATCCGGGTGATTCCGCCGGATCAGGTGGAGATCGACGGCGGGCGGCTGGTCGGTGCCCGGGTGGACAGCGCAGGCGATCACCGCACCGCCATGAGTTTGGCGGTGGCCGGGCTGATGGCCGAGGGGACCACGACCGTGACCGGCGCGGAGTGCGTGACGAAGTCGTTCCCGTCGTTCTTCGACGAGCTCCGACGGCTGGGCGACGGGGAAAAGCGTTGACAAGCCTAGGGGGCCTTTGCTAGGATGAGCCAACCCGCATGACCCCACAATCTGGGCGGCCCCGCCGCAGGCGGGGCGGGTCGCCCACAAGCTTGCACGAGAGGCGCTGCGACCCCGGGCCGGTTCGGTCGCGGGTGCCTGACACGTTCGAACCGGCCCACGCCCCGGTTGTGGGATGACCCCCCTGCTCAGACGACTCGCCGAGTCTCTTCGGACGTCGCTGAATACCCTCCTGGGGTTCTTCTCGAACGACATCGCCATCGACCTCGGGACGGCCAACAGCCTGGTGTTCGTCAAGGGCCGCGGGATCGTCCTCTGCGAGCCCTCGGTCGTCGCGGTGCCGCGCGGGTCCTCGCGCCCCCTGGCCGTGGGGGAGGAGGCGAAGCGCATGATCGGCCGCACCCCGGGGAACATCTCCGCGATCCGGCCGATGAAAGACGGCGTCATCGCCGATTTCGAGGTCACCGAGGAGATGCTCCGCTACTTCATCAAGAAGGCCCAGCCCCGCAAGCTCAACAAACCGCTCGTCATCATCGCCATCCCCTCCGGGATCACCGAAGTCGAGAAGCGGGCCGTCCGCGACTCCGCGCTTCGCGCCGGGGCGCGCGAGGTCTTCCTCGTGGAGGAGCCGAAGGCCGCCGCGATCGGGGTCGGCCTGCCGATCCATGAGCCCGGCGGGAACATGATCGTCGACATCGGCGGCGGCACGACCGAGATGGCGGTCATCTCGCTCGACGGCATCGTGGTGTCGCGCTCGATCCGGATCGCGGGCGATGAGATGGACCAGGCGATCATCGAGCACCTCCGCAAGGCCTACAACCTCATGATCGGGGAGCGCACCGCCGAGGAGATCAAGA
>CAZKXY010000008.1:0-14302 GCA_964556925.1 uncultured Planctomycetales bacterium
ATCTTCGAGGAGTTCAAGGGCACCGGCAACATGGAGCTCACCATGGACCGGAACCTGTTCCAGCGGCGGATCTACCCGGCCCTCGACATCCGGCGCTCGAACACCCGCCGCGAGGAGCTGCTGATCCAGAACGACGAGTTGCAGCGGATCTGGATCTTGCGTAAAGTATTACACGAGATGGACCCGGTGCAGTCGATGGAGCTGTTGATCGACCGGCTCTCGAAGACGAAGTCCAATAAAGACTTCCTGACCACGCTCAGCAAAAACACCTAAGATGAAAGACGGCATCCACCCCGAGTACACCGAGTGCACCATCACCTGCGCCTGCGGCGCGGTCTACCACACCCGCTCCACCCGCAAGACGCTGCACGTCGAGATCTGTGCCAGCTGCCACCCCTTCTTCACGGGCCAGCAGAAGTTCGTGGACACCGCGGGCCGCATCGAGCGGTTCCGCCGCAAGTACACCCGCAAACCGCCCGCCAAGTAAATCCGCCATGGGATCGGACCACGCGTAGGCACGTTAAGAGGATTGCTCTGGGCGCTGGTTCAGGGCTCAGGGCAACGGCCCAGAGCCCACAACCCCGAGCCCAGCGCGCGTTGCGATGCCCCTTCCACGCCAGCACCTGCTCGACCAGCTCGCCAGGCTCGACGAGCGCTACACGGCGCTCGAGCGCCAGGTCGCGGACGCCGCCGCCAACCCGCGCGATGCGCAGGCCTATCAGCGCCCGGCCAAGGAGTTGGCTGACCTGCGGGAGCTGGTGACCAGGTACCGCACGTACCAGCGCCTCGAGCGCGACGCGCAGGAGGCCGAGGCGATGGCCCACGCGCAGGGCGATCGGGAGGTGCGCGAGCTGGCCAAGGAAGAGGCGGTCGCCCTGCGGCTGCAGCAGCGCGAGCTCGCCGAGCAGTTGGAGCGCGAGTGGCTGGCGCGGCAGCAGGCGCCTGAGCGGCCGCTCATCGTGGAGATCCGCGCCGGCACCGGGGGCCTGGAGGCGAGCTTGTTCGCGGCGGACCTCTACCGCCTGTACGCGAAATGGGCTGCGCGGTGCGGCTTGGCGGTCGAGCTGATGCACGGCCAGCGGAGCGAAGCCGGGGGCTTCAAGGAACTGGCGTTCTCCGTCAAGGGGCCGGGCGCGTGGGAGCGGTTCCGGTTTGAGAGCGGGGTCCATCGGGTGCAGCGCATCCCCGCCACCGAAGCGCAAGGGCGCATCCATACCTCAACGGTGACGGTGGCGGTGCTGCCGGAGCCTGAGGATGTGGAGCTGGCGCCGATCCCGTCGAAGGACCTCCAGATCGACGTGTACCGGTCCTCCGGGCCCGGAGGGCAGGGCGTGAACACGACCGACTCGGCGGTGCGCGTCCGCCATCTGCCGACCGGGCTGATCGTGACGTGCCAGGATGAGCGCAGCCAGCTCCGGAACAAGGAAAAAGCGATGCGCGTGCTGCGCGCCAGGCTCCTGGACCGGAGGCGGCACGAACGCCGCCGGCAGCTTGCCTCGGACCGGCGCCAGCAGGTCAAAGGCGCCGAGCGCAGCGAAAAAATCCGCACGTACAATTTCCCGGACCGGCGCGTGACCGACCACCGGATCGGCGTCACCCTCCACAAGTTCGACGCCATCCTGGAGGGCGATCTGCAGGAGCTGGTGGAGGCCCTCACCGCGGCGGACCGGGCGAAGGGGCCGCATGATGGGTGAGGCGGTCGGTCCGCGCACGCCACAGCCGGACCGCCTCTCTTTTCCTTCAGTCGATCGAGCGGAAAATAGAAACGGTCCGGTCTCTCCGAATCCTGCCGGACCCTATCCGGTGGCGCGGATGGTGCGCGAAGGGGCCGCCAGGCTCAAGGCCGCGGGGGTCGCCAACGCATGGCACGAGGCTGAGTGGCTGCTCAGCCGCCTCGTGGGGAGCCGGCCGCTTGAGCTCTATCTCAGCGAGGTGCGGCCATCCGAGGCGCACCGGGAACGGTTCGCGGCCCAGATCGAGGCGCGCGCGTTCGGCACGCCGCTGCAGTACCTGCTCGGGGAAGCCGAGTTCTTCGGCCGGCCGTTCACGGTCGAGCCGGGCGTGTTCATCCCCCGGCCGGAGACGGAAGCGATCGTCGAGGCCCTGCTGGGGACGCTGCAGCGCGACGCCGAGCGGTTGGCGAGACCCCTGCGCGTCCTGGATCTCGGCACCGGCAGCGGCGCAATCGCCGTGACGCTGGCGCTGGAGCTTCCGGCTTGTGCTGTCGTCGGGATTGAGCTATCATGGGAGGCCTTACGGACGGCTTCCGAGAACGTCCGACGCCATGGCGTGGACCGCCGGGTGGCCTTGGTCCGGGGCTGCTGGCTGCAAGCGGTTCGCGGCGAGGTGGATGCCGTGGTGTCCAACCCGCCCTACGTGCCGAGCCGCCAGGTGGAGCGTCTGCCGCTCGACGTCAGGCAGGAGCCCCGCGACAGCCTCGATGGCGGCCGAGGAGGGATGCGCCATCTGAAGCGGCTGCTTGAGGACGCGGCAGCCGTCGTCCGGCCCGGGGGCTGGCTGGCGCTGGAGTGCGGCGAGGACCACGCCGTCGAGCTCGTGGCCCGCTCAGCCGCAGCCGGCTGGGCGCCACCCGGCTGCCCAGTGCATGATCTTGCCGGCCGCCCGCGCGGGGTCCTGTTGCAACGATGATGACGCAGATGGGAAAAGCAGATTGCGCAGATAGCTGGTGATCTGCGAAATCGTCTGAAATCTGCGTAAGCAGTTGGTATGTCCGAGAAATTATTGATTCACCAGAGCGGTCCCTTCCAGGGGACCGTGACCGTCAACGGCGCGAAGAACGCGGCGCTGCCCCTCATGGCCGCGTGCCTGCTGACGGACGAGCCGTCGATCCTTGACAACATTCCGCGCGTGACCGACGTGTTGACCATGGTCGAGATTCTGCGCCGGTTGGGCGCCGCCGTGACCTTCGAGGGCCACCGCCTGACGGTGACGCCGGCGGGGTTCACCGGGACCGTCGCCCCGTACGATCTCGTCAGCCGCATGCGGGCCTCCATCTGCGTGCTGGGCCCCTTGCTCGCGCGGCACGGCAAGGCGCACGTCTCCATGCCGGGCGGGTGCGTGATCGGCCCGCGGCCGATCGACTTGCACCTCAAGGGCCTGGCGGCGCTCGGGGCGACGTTTTCGATCGAGCACGGCTACGTCGTCGGCACCGCCGACCGGCTGCGCGGAGGGCGGCTGTTGTTGAGCGGGGCGTTCGGCTCCTCGGTGCTGGCGACCGCCAACGTGATGATGGCGGCGACCCTCGCCGAGGGGACGACGCTCATCGAGCATGCGGCGTGCGAGCCGGAGGTCATCGACCTCGCGCATGCGCTCGTGGCGATGGGCGCGCGCATCGAGGGCCAGGGCGGCCCGGTCATCCGGATTGACGGCGTCGAGCGGCTGCACGGCGCCCGCCATCGCATCATCGCCGACCGAATCGAGGCCGGCACGCTCATGCTGGCGACGGCGATCGCCGGGGGCGAGGTGACGCTGGAGGGGGCGCAGCCCGAGCATCTGGGCGCGGTTCTCGACAAGCTGGCCGAGGCGAGCGTGTCGGTCGAGAAGCTGAACGGGATGCTGCGCGTGAAGCGCGAGGGGCCCCTGCGCGGGGTCGAGGTGACGACGCTGCCGTTTCCCGGGTTTCCGACCGACCTCCAGGCCCCGATGATGGCGCTCATGACGATCGCCCAGGGGGTCAGCGTGCTGACCGAGCAGGTCTATCCGGAGCGGTTCATGCACATCTCGGAGCTGAACCGGATGGGCGCCTCGATTACGCGGGAGGGCTCCAGCGCGGTCGTCAAAGGGGTCGCTCGGCTCTCCGGCGCGCCGGTGGCCGCGTCCGACCTGCGGGCGTCGGCCGCGCTGATCCTCGCGGGGCTGGCGGCGGAGAACCAAACCGAGCTGGCCGGGGTGGAGCACCTGGAGCGGGGCTATCAAAATTTGGAGCAGCAGTTGGGGCGGGTGGGCGCGAAGATCCGCCGCCTGAGCGAAGCCGAACAATACAAGTGAGGGACCGTTTCTATTTTTCCAATCGGCCCCGCCTGGGAAAAATAGAAGCGGTCCCGGGAGATGCGAACCGCACATGGTTGTGATCCGTTTACAACGACGAGGCACCTTGAAGAAGCCGCATCATCGGATTGTCGCGGCGGACCGGCAACACTCGCAACGGGGCCGGGTGCTGGAGACGCTGGGCACCTACGACCCTTCCTCTGAGCCGCCGCGGCTCACGCTGGACGAAGCCCGCGTCGCCTTTTGGATGTCCAACGGCGCGCAGGTCTCCGAGGCCGTGGCCCAGCTGGTCAAGCGGCTTAAGCGCGCGCCGGCCGCCGCCAACGGTTAGACCCGGTTTCATCCCAACACAGGTTTTGGCTCAGGGCAACAGCAACAGGTGTCAGACACCTCTTGAGCTGTCGTCTCGCATCGGGAGAGGTGTCTGACACCTGGTGCCGGCGTCCAGGGGATGTGTGCGATGCAGATCGACGTCATCACGATTTTTCCGGAGATGTTCCCGCCGGTGCTGGGCGCCTCGATCCTCAAGCGCGCGCAGGCGCGGGGCAGGCTCACCGTGCGCGTGCATGATCTGCGCGACTTCACGCATGACAAGCGGCGCACCGTGGATGACCGGCCGTACGGCGGCGGTCCCGGCATGGTGATGCGAGTTGAGCCCCTCGTCGAGGCGGTCGAGGCGCTCCGGCGCGGATGCGGCCACAGTTCCGGTGCCAGGCACCTCGGCACACGGCCGGTGTCAGGCACTTCGCTATGCAGATCCGATCGCGAAGAGCCAGACACCGGGTGCGAGACGATTCTGCTCTCCCCGGCAGGCGAGCGGCTGACCACGGCGGTCGCCCAGGCGCTCGCGGAGCGTCATCACCTGATCCTGATCTGCGGGCACTATGAGGGCGTGGATGCGCGCGTCCGCCTGGCCGTCGCGGACCGCGAGCTGTCGATCGGAGATTACGTCCTGACCGGCGGCGAGTTGCCGGCGATGGTGCTCGTTGACAGCCTGGCCCGGTTCCTCCCGAACGTCATCGGCCATGCGGAGGCGACCGCGGAAGAGTCGTTCGCGGAGGGGCTGCTGGAATACCCGCACTACACGCGGCCACCGGTCTTCCGCGGCATGGCGGTGCCGGACGTCCTGTTGTCGGGAGACCATGAGCGCATCGCCGCCTGGCGCAAGCTGCAGTCCGTGGCGCGGACGTTCGGGTCCCGTCCCGACCTCGTGACAAAACGCTCAGGGCCCAGGGCCCAGGGCCCAGGGCAATTCCCCGCAGCCCCCAGCCCAGAGCCCAGAGCGAATAGCGTCTTGGAGAACGGATGATGGAGTGGCTCAAGCTGGTGCACGGCGAAGGACCGATGACAACCCCGGCAGCGTTCAAGCCTGGTGATGAGATCCGGGTCTGGTTCCGGATCCTCGAGCAGGGCAAAGAGCGGCTCGGGCAGTTCGAGGGCACCGTGATCCGGCGCCGCGGCTCGGGGCCATCAAAGACGTTTACCGTCAGGCGGGTGACGTACGGGGAGGGGGTGGAGCGCACCTTCCCGGTCGATGCCAAGACGATCGCGAAAGTGGAGGTTCTCCGGCGCGGGAAAACCCGACGCAGCCGCCTGTATTACCTCAGGCGGGTGATCGGCAAGGCCCGCATCGCGTCAGGCCTGCCTGCCGGGCAGGCAGGCGAGGCGGCTGGAGGGGCAGGCGCCGCCGAGGCCTCCGCGGAGAAGACCGTGGTCTCAACGGAGCCGCATCCCGTAAAAGTCGAGTAACCCCGGTGACGCCAGACCGCGCGGCCCGCCAAGCCGGCTTCGCGCGCATCGCGGGGGTTGATGAAGCCGGCCGCGGTCCGTGGGCGGGCCCGGTCGTCGCCGCGGCCGTGGTCCTCCACGCGCGGACGCTCCCGATCCGCATCGATGATTCGAAGCGGCTGACCGCGCGTCAGCGCGAGCGGGCCTTCGACGTCATCCTGCGGCGCGGCGAAGTTGGGTTCGGGATCGCCTCGGCTGACGAGATCGACCGCCGCAACATCCTTCAGGCGACGCTGCTGTCCATGCAGCGGGCCATCCACGAATTGCCGCAGCGGCCCGATCTCGTGCTGGTGGATGGCCACATGACCCCGCTGGCACATGCCCCATGCTGGCCGGTCATCGGGGGAGACCGCCGCAGCTACCTCGTGGCCTGCGCCTCCATCATGGCCAAGGTGTTCCGGGACCGGCTCATGGCGTTCTACCATCGCGTGGCGCCGCGCTACGCCTTCAACCAGCACAAGGGCTACGGGACGGCACTCCATACCAGGCGGCTGGCCCAGTTCGGCCCCTCGTCGTTTCATCGCACCAGCTTCCAGCCGGTCCGGGCCATCTCAACGGCTGATCATGCGCTCCCCGCCATCCTCCCGACATCCCTCCTCGACCTCGCGCCAGCGGCTCGGGCGTGAGAGCGAACAGCTGGCGATCCGCCTGCTGGCCTCCCGCGGCTACCGCGTCGAACGGACGAACGTGCGGGTTCCAGTCGGCGAGATCGATGTGGTCGCCTGGGAGGGCCAGACCCTGTGCTTCGTGGAAGTCCGCTCAACCACCTCGGAACGCTGGGGCGGGGCGCAGGCCTCGATTACCTGGCCGAAACAACGCCGCCTCATCCGCGCCGCCCAGTGGTACCTGAGCCGCCTGCGGCCGCTGCCGGCGCAGGTTCGGTTCGATGTCGTCGCCATCGGCTGGGACGGTCCGCGCGCCCCTCGGGCGGAGCTGATCCCCGGCGCGTTTACGGCCGATGGGATCGATTGAATCTGTGAAAATTTTCACATATAATGAGATGTGGCGTGTCGAAAAGCTACGGCTCCAAGGCAACAGGTGTCAGACACCTTTTCCGATGCGAGACGACCGCTCGACAGGTGTCTGACACCTTTGATGGCCGTCCCAGCAGCTTTTCGAGAGAGCAGTTGCGCCTATTGAGGCTGTGGGGTGCACGGTTCCATTGAGCAGGTCTTAGCCCAGGTGGCCCGTCGAGGGTCCTGGATGGGAGGAGGGAGCGTCGCCGCCTTGGGCGCCGCCCTCTCCGCCGCGCTCCTCGAGAAGCTGCTCTGCGATGCCCGGCTGGCCCGCCGGTTTCGAAGGATTCGCCAGGACTGCCTGCGGCTTTCCCGCGCGGATGCGGAGGCCTTCGCCCGCGTGATCCGTGCCACCCGCACCGGCAACCGCCGGGCGTTTGCGCGATCGCTCAAAGCCGCCATCGAGATCCCTTGCACGGTCTTCACCCATGCCCGGGTCCTCGAGGCGGCCAGCCGAACCGCCCGGCGCACGGTGAGCCCCAGGTGTCGGTCGGACGTGTCATGCGCCCAGGCGTTCGCGCAGGCCTCAGGCGAGGCGGCTCGGGGCTTCATCGAGACCAACCTGGCCTGGTTGCATGACCCCTCCTACACGAGGCGCCTGCGACGCAAGCTCGGCTGGTCCCTCCGACGCAATGGTCGCCGCCGGGATCTCCATGGCACACGCAGTCGTTGTTGACGGGCGGGCGCTGGCGAGCCGCCTCAAGGAGCAGCTCCTCGAGGAGCTGCAGCGGGTGCGGGCGCGCCCAACCCTGGCGATCCTGGCGTTTTCCACGCAGCCGTCCGAGGTGTACCGGAGAGCCCAGCATGCAGAGGCCTCCGCGCTGGGGATCGAGACCGTCGATGAGGTGGTCCCGCCGCGCGTGACCCAGGACGACGTCGAGCGCGTCATCCAGCGGTGGAACGCCGATCCTGCGGTGCACGGGATCTTCGTCCACCAGCCGATGCCGCCGCAGATCGAGCCGCAACGGATTTCGGCGCTGATCGATCCGCGCAAGGATATCGAGGGGATCCACCCGCAGAACTCCGCCAGGCGGTTCTTCGCGAAGGCGCGCATCGGCTCATGCACCGCGCTGGCGGTCATGGAGCTGATCGAGTCCACCCATGTGGAGCTGGCCGGGAAAGAGGCGGTCGTGGTCGGCCACAGCGAGATCGTCGGCCGGCCGGTCAGCATGCTGCTGCTCGATAAGCTGGCCACCACGACGGTCTGCCATCTCGGCACCGACCGGGCCGGCCGGCTGGAGGAGCACGTGCGGCGGGCGGACGTGCTGGTCGTCGCGGTCGGCAGGCCCAGGTTCATCAAGGGCGACTGGATCAAGGCGGGCGCCATTGTCATCGATGTCGGGATCAACGTCGTGGGCAGGCGCGTCGTCGGCGATGTGGAGTTCGAGGCGGCCAGGGAGCGCGCCGGGTACATCACGCCGGTGCCAGGCGGCGTCGGGCCGGTGACGGTCATGATGGTCATGAAGAACACCGTGGAAGCGTTCAAGCTGCAGCACGCCACCCCGGCGTCGGCATGACGCTCCCCGAAGGGGAACGGTTTGACGCGAAGCTGGGCACAAAGCCGTTCCTGGTCACCCTGGAGGTCAACCCGCCCAAGGGGACGGACATCTCGGAGATCCTGGCCGCGGTCGAGCGCGTCCGGGGGCTCGTCGACGCCGTCAACGTCACCGACGGCTCCGGCGCGATCATGCGCGCCTGCTCGCTGGCGGTGGCGAAGGTCGTGCTGGACGCCGGCATCGATCCGATCCTGCAGATGACGTGCCGCGACCGCAACCGCCTCGCCCTGCAGGCGGATCTGTTGGGCGCGTCGATCCTGGACATCCGCAATGTCCTCTTGCTCTACGGCGATGACCCAAAATCCGGCGACCATCCGGACGCCAAGCCCGTGTTCGACCTGACGTCGACCGCCGCGTTCATGCACGTGGTCAAGGGGCTCGCCGAGGGCAAGGACATGGCGGGCAAGCCCCTCACCGGCGCGCCGCGGTTCTGCATCGGCGCCGCGGCGGATCCCGGGGCGAAGGACCTCGCGGTGGAGACGCAGAAGCTCAAGGCAAAAATCGACGGGGGTGCCTCGTTCTTCCAGACCCAAGCGGTGTTTGACGCCGAGAAACTGCGCGCGTTCATGGCACGGGCGAAGCCGCTTGGCGCGCCGGTGCTCGCCGGCATCCTCCTGGTGAAGTCGGCCAAGATGGCCCGCTACATGAACGAGCACGTCTGGGGCATCCAGGTCCCGGAGGAGCTGATGGCCCGGTTTGAGCGCTCCGCCGACAAACGCGCGGAATGCGTGGCGGTGACGGCCGAGCTCATCCGGGCGGCGCGTGACTCCGCCGATGGCGTCCATCTCTACCCGCTGGGCTGGGAAGACCTGGTGCCGGAGATCTTGGCAGAGGCGAAGGTGGCGAAGGGTTAAAAGCCGGACCGCTCGCGGAACAGGCGGAGCGCTTCTATTTTCCCTCAGTCGATCGAGAGGAAAATAGAAACGGTCCGAGACAGAGAAGAAACGCAGGGATTCGCGCACGCATGGAGAAGACGGCGTTGCATGAGCGGCATCGGCGGTTAGGCGCCAAGATGACCGACTTCCACGGCTGGGAGATGCCGCTCTACTACACGAGCGTCCTGGAAGAGCACAGGGCGGTGCGGCAGGCCTTCGGGATCTTTGACATCTCGCATATGGGGCAGGTGCTGGTGAGCGGCCCGGACGCGCTGACGACCTTGAACCAGCTCATGGTCAGCGACCTCAGCCAGGTGGCCGAAGGCCGCGCCTGCTACACCCTGATGCTGAACGAGGACGGCGGCATCCTCGACGACCTGATCGTGTACCGCCTCGGTGACACCGACTACCTGAGCATCATCAACTGCGCCAACCGCGACAGTGACGTGGCGTGGATGACGGCGCACCGGCAGGGGCGCACGATGATGACCGACATCAGCCAGGGCCGGTCCATCCTGGCGGTGCAGGGGCCGCTGGCCTGCCGGACCTTGGAGCGCCTGCTGGATGCGCGCGTGACGAGCCTGGGGCGGTTCGGGATCGCCCCGATCCGCACGATGGGGCCGGATGCCTGCCTCGCGCGCACCGGCTACACCGGCGGCGACGGGTTTGAGCTCTTCGTGCCGGACCATCACGCGCAGCGGCTGTGGGATCTGCTGGTGGAGACCGCCACACCGCTTGGGGGGCGGCCGGTCGGGCTCGGGGCACGGGACACGCTGCGGGTCGAGGCCGGGCTGCGGCTGTACGGCACCGATATGGATGAGAAGACGACGCCGTTCGAGGCGGGGCTGGAATGGACCGTGGTCCTCAACAAACCGGAGTTCATCGGCAAGGCCTCGCTGGTGCGGCAGAAAGCGCAGGGGTTGTCGCGGAAATTCGTCGGCGTGGAGCTGTCGCAGGGGCCGGTGCCGCGCACCGGGGCCGAGCTGAGCGTGGACGGCCGGCGGGTCGGGGTGGTGACCAGCGGGACGTTCAGCCCGATCCTGGAGCGGCCCCTGGGCATGGGGTACGTGGAGCCAGCGTTCGCCACGCCGGGCACGGTCTTGACGCTGACGGTCCGCACGCAGCGCTATCCGGCGGCGGTCGTGAAGCTGCCATTTTGGAAAGGGGAGACCGGGAAAGTGACGGAGTGGCCAAGGGGCCAAGGGGCCAAGCCTGCGCTCGGCCAGCCAGCCACGTAGCCACTTCGCCACTGGCCACGTGGGAGGCGATTGACCCGATGCAGGTTCCAGCAGAGCTGTTCTATACGAAGACGCATGAGTGGGCCCGGCGCGAGGCGCGCGAGGTCGTCGTCGGCATCACCGCGCACGCCCAACAGGAGCTGCGGGACGTGGTGTTCCTGGAGCTGCCGAAGGTCGGCCGGGCGGTGAAGCAAGGCGAGCCGGTGGCGGTGATCGAATCGGTGAAAGCGGCGTTCGACATCTACGCGCCGGTCTCCGGGACCATCATGCGCGTCAACGACGCGGCGGTGAAGGCGCCGCAGCTCGTCAACCAGGATTGCTACGGCGCCGGCTGGCTGTTTGCCATCGCCCCCGACACGTCCGACGACTTTGCCAACCTCCTGCCCGCGGACGCGTATGCGAAACAGATCCAGGCCGCATGACCGGTGCCAGGCACTTTTCTCGCCTCCCGGGCGCCGGTCGAAAAGTGCCAGGCACCGGCGCTGACTAACATGGATTACGCTCCGAACACGCACGAGCAAGTCCAGGAGATGCTGCGCACGATCGGCGTCGGCTCCTTCGAGGAGCTGATCAGTGCGGTGCCGTCCGAGCTGCACCAACGCGCGCTTGACGTCCCGCCTGGCCTCGTGGAGGCGGAGGTGATCGCGCTGGGCGAAGAGCTGGCGTCGCGCAACACCTCGCTCAAGGATCTGCCCTCGTTCCTGGGCGCCGGCGCCTACCACCATCTGGTGCCCACGGTGGTGGACGCCATCGCCTCCCGCGGCGAATGGCTGACGCCGTACACCCCCTATCAGGCGGAGGCGAGCCAGGGCACGCTGCAGGCGATCTACGAGTTCCAGACGATGGTCTGCGAGCTGATGCAGATGGATGTCGCCAATGCCTCGCTGTACGACGGGGCCTCGGCGGTCGCGGAAGCGGTGCTGCTGTCGCTGCGCGCCGCGGATCGGCCCCGCATCCTGATCTCAGAAGCCGTGCATCCGCATGCCCGAGAGACGGTGGCGACCTACCTGATCGGCGCGCAGGCGATCCTGCAGGACATCCCGACGCTCAACGGCGTGACCGACCTCGAGGCGCTTGGCAAGGCGCTCAAGGATGACGTCGCCTGTGTCGTCCTGCAGCAGCCGAACGTCTTTGGCTGCCTTGAGCCGATGGCCCAGGCGAGCCAGTTGACCCATCGTGTCGGCGGCCTGTTCGTCGCCTCGGTGTATCCGGTGAGCCTGGGGCTGCTGGCCCCGCCCGGCGCCTATGACGCGGATCTTGCGGTCGCCGAGGGCCGCTGCCTGGGCAGCCCGCCGGCCTACGGCGGGCCGGGCCTGGGGTTGTTCGCGGCCGCGCAGCAGCTCATGCGCCGCATCCCGGGCCGGTTGGCCGGCTGCACAGTGGACCAGGTCGGCCGCCGGGGCTTCACGCTGACGTTGCAGACACGCGAGCAGCACATCCGGCGCGAGCGCGCGACCTCCAACATCTGCACCAACGAGGGGTGGCTCGCGCTGCGCGCCACGATCTTCATGAGCCTGGTGGGCCCACAGGGGTTGAAAGAGCTGGCGCAACAGAGTTTCGAGAAGGCGCACTATGCCCAGGGCCGGCTGCTGGAGGTGCCGGGGATCAGGGCGGCGTTTGACCAGCCCTTCTTCAACGAGTTCACGCTGCGGCACGAGCCGCCGATGACGATCGAGGCGGTCAACCGCGCGCTCGCCAAGGCCGGCATCGTCGGGGGGCTGCCGCTGAAGCCGTGGTACCCCCTGCTGCCGCAAGAGTCGTTGTGGTGCGTGACGGAGCTCATCAGCCGGGAGGCGATCGATCGGCTGGTGGACGCGTTGGAGAGAATTGTGTGATGGGAACAGCCGGACCGCTGTGCGGGTCCAACCGGACAAGCCGGACCGCTTCTCTTTTCCCTCAGTCCATCGACAGGAAAATAGAAACGGTCCGAGACAGAGAAGAAACGCAGGATTTTTGCTGGGGGTAGAGCCATATGGGAGAACCGCTGATCTTTGAGCGGGGGGTGCCGGGGCGGCGCGGCTATGCGGTGCCGCCGAGCGAAGTCCCGGCCTGCGACCCGACCGACGTGGTGCCGCCGGATCAGCTGCGCCAGGTCCCTCCGCGGTGGCCCGAAGTCACGGAGTTCGACGTCGTCCGCCACTACACGCGGCTGTCGCAGCTGAACTTTGCCGTTGATACGCACACCTATCCGCTCGGCTCGTGCACGATGAAGTACAACCCCAAGCTGAACGAGCGGATCGCCGCACTGCCTGGCTTTTCGTCCCTGCATCCGCTCCAGCCGGCGGCTCAGGTGCAGGGGATGCTGGCGTTGCTCCATGAGCTGGAGCAGCTGCTGTGCGCCATCACCGGCATGGCGGCGTTCACGCTGCAGCCGGCGGCCGGCGCGCAGGGGGAGCTGACCGGGCTGAAAATGATCGCCGCCTACCACCGCCGCAAGCGGCAGCAGCGCCCGACGATCCTGATTCCGGATTCGGCCCACGGCACGAACCCGGCGTCCGCCGCGCTCTCCGGGTTCTCCGTCGTCCAATTGACGTCTGGCCCGGACGGCCTCATCGACCTGAACGAGCTGAAGCGCAAGCTGTCCAAGGACGTGGCGGCGCTCATGCTGACGAACCCCAACACGCTGGGCCTCTTCGAGCGGGACATCAGGACGATCACCGCGATGCTGCATGAGCAGGGCGGGTTGGTCTACATGGACGGCGCGAACATGAACGCGCTTTTGGGGATCTCCCGGCCGGGCGACATGGGCGTGGATCTGCTCCAGTTGAACCTCCACAAGACCTTCTCGACGCCGCACGGCGGCGGCGGGCCGGGAGCCGGGCCGGTCGGGGTCACGAAGAGGCTGGAACCGTTTCTTCCGGCGCCGCGCGTGCGCCGGCGAGGCCGGCGGTACGCGTGGGATGAGGCCGGTCGGTTCAGCGTCGGGCGGGTGCACGGATTCTACGGCAATGTCGGCGTGCTGGTCCGGGCCTACGCCTACATCCGCACGCTGGGGCGCGAGGGGCTGATGCGCTCCAGCGAGCATGCCATCGTCAACGCCAACTACCTGAAGGCCAAGCTGGAAGGCGTGTTCCCGGTGCCGTACGGCGATCACTGCCTGCACGAGTTCGTGGTGACGCTCAAATCGCTGAAGGCGCACGGGGTGAACGCCTGGGACGTGGCGAAGCGGCTGCTGGACTACGGCTGTTATGCCCCGACGGTCTTCTTTCCGCTCATTGTCGAGGAGGCGCTGATGATTGAGCCGACGGAAACCGAGCCCAAGGAAGCGCTCGATCATTTCGCGCAGGCGCTGCTGGGCATCGCGGAGGAGGCCAAGACCGATCCGGAACGGGTCCGTCGGGCGCCCCACCGGTTGCCGGTGGCCAGGCTGGATGAGGCCAAAGCCGCCCGCGAACCCAATCTGCGATACCCCGCAGGGAAACGCCATGCGGACAACCCACTGGCGGACATTCATCGAGCTTGACGGCTGCTCCGCCGCCGGGCAGATGGCGCGGGACGACGCGCTGGCGCGCGAGCCGGTTCCGACGGTCCGCCTCTTCTGCTGGCGCCCCCCGGCGGTCTCCTGGGGGCTGCGACAGGTTCCCCCGTCCTGGCTGGCACAGGTCCTGGCGCCCGCGTCGGAGCTGGAGGGGGTGGAGCGGCCGAGCGGCGGGGGCATCGCCTTCCACGGCAGCGATGTGTCGCTGTCGGTCGTGGTCCCGCGCGAGTCGGGGCTGCCCGTGCAGGAGCTGCTGCGCGCGGTCTGCGCCAGCGGGGCTGAGTTGTGCCGATCCTACGGCGTGGAGGCGCACGCGGCGCTTCACCCCGCCCCAGGGGGCGGG
>CAZKXY010000008.1:14402-39287 GCA_964556925.1 uncultured Planctomycetales bacterium
GTGCCTGACACCGGCCGTGCGGTGCCTGACACCGTAGAGCCGTGTCATGCGCTGTGATACCTGCAAGCAGGAAACGCCGGTTGTCAAACGCGTGGTCATCGACAAAGAGTACAACCGCGCCCTGGCACGGCCGCTCTTCAACTGCCCGAGCTGCTACGAGAAGAAGGAGCACTTGAAAAAGCGCTCAGGGCTCGGGGGTGAGGGCTCAGGGCAACTACCCGCAGCCCCCAACCCGGAGCCCGGAGCCAAACGGAGGTCTTGACTGGTATGCTTACGACCGTTGTGGGGAACTACCCGAAAGTCGCAGAGGGCCTCTACAGCACCATCGGCCCCATCGCCAAGTGGGAACGGCAGGAGCTGACCGACGCGCAGTTGGAGGAGGCGTTCCGCGAGGTGACGCGGCAGGTCATCCGCGAGCAGGAGCAGGCTGGGGTGGACCTCGTCACGGACGGCCAGATCCGGTGGGACGACCTGGTCCGGCCGCTGGCGCGCGGCGTCACGGGCTTCGAGGTCAACGGGCTCTCCCGCTGGTTCAATAACAACATCTATTACCGCCGGCCGATCCTCCACAAGGCGCCTGCCCGCCGGAAGCCGATCCTGGTGGAGGACTACCGGTTCGCCGCTGGCGCGGCGACGAGACCGGTGAAGGCGGTGCTGCCCGGCCCGTACACCTTTGCCGTGCTCAGCGAGGACCGACACTTCAAACGGCTGCGCCCGTTCGCGCTGGCGCTGGCGGAGCTCCTGAACGCCGAGGCGCGGGATCTGGAGCGCGCCGGTGCGGCGTTCATCCAGTTCGATGAGCCCGCCATCGGGTGTGGGAAGACGGACGTGAAGCTCGCGGTGGAAGCGCTCAATGTCGCGCTGGGCGGCCTGAAGGGCACCACGGCTGTCGTGGCGTACTTCGGGGCGCTGGATGGGGCGCTGGCGGCGCTCATGAAGTCGAAGGCGGACGTCGTCGGGGTGGACGTGGTGTCTGATCCGAAGAACCTGGCCGCCCTCAGGCGGGCGAAGGTGACCAAGGCATTGGCGCTCGGCTGCGTCGATGCGCGCAACACCAAGCTGGAATCGGTCACGGAGCTCCACGCGCGCTTCAAGGCGGTCCGGAACCTGGTGCCGGCGGACCGGCTCTACGTGAGCCCCAACTGCGGGCTCGAATTCCTGCCGCACACGCAGGCGCAGGCCAAGCTCACGCGGCTCGTGGAAGCGGTCCGCACGTACCGCACCGGAGGGCGCTGATGCTGTTGACCACGTCCGTCGGCAGTTTGCCGAAGCCGGAGTACCTCACCGCTGCCCGGAGCAAGGCGCGCAAGGGCGAGATCGACCGGGCCGAGCTGCGGCGGCTTGAGGAGCAAGCCACGCGCGAGTGGATCGCGATCCAGGAGGAGCTCGGGATCGACATTGTCGTGGATGGCGAGCAGTACCGGGGCGACATGGTGGCGTACTTCGCCGAGCACTTCGGCGGGTTCAAGGAGAGCGAGCTGGTGCGCTCGTACGGCAACCGCTACTACCGCAAGCCGATCATCGTCGGCAAGGTGACGCGCCGCAGGCCGGTGACGGTGGCCTGGTGGCGGTTCGCCCAGTCGCTGACCACGCGGCCGGTGAAGGGGATGCTGACCGGGCCGTACACGATCATGGACTGGTCCTTCAACGAGCACTATCCCTCCCGCCGGGCGGCCACCCTGGCCATCGCGGAGCTGGTGCGGGAGGAGGCGAAGGACCTGGAGCGCGCCGGCGCGCAGTACCTCCAGATCGACGAGCCGGCCATCTCGACGCGTCCCGAGGAGATGGAGTTGGCGATCGAGGCGCTGGGCCGGGTGACCAAGGGGCTGAAGGCCAAGACCCTGACCCACATCTGCTACGGCGATTTCGACACCATCGGCCCGAAGCTCCATCGGCTGCCGGTGGATCAGGTCGATCTGGAGTTCGCCAACCGGAACTTCGAGCTGTTGGAGTTTTTCAGGGGACGGCGGTTCCCGAAGGAGATCGGCCTGGGGGTCGTGGACGTGCACAGCCACCGGATCGAGTCCGTGGACGAAGTCATCGCGAACCTCCACAAGGCGCTGAAGGTCTTTAAGCCCGAGCAGGTCTATGTCGATCCGGACTGCGGCCTGAAGACGCGCACGCCGCAGGAGGCGACGGAGAAGCTGCGCGTGGTCGTCCAGGCGGCCCGCGAAGTCCGCGAGCAGCTCCTCAACGGCCGTCCGCGCCGTCGCGCGTCTGTTGCAACGTCGGCGCGACGGCCGTACAGCTGAGGGGACTGGTCCATTTTGCTGGAGTTGGCGGCGGGCAAAATGGACCTGTCCCCGGAAGATGCGTGACAGTCATGGAGAAAATCTCGATTGCAGATTTGCACGAGCGAAAACAGCACGGCGGCAAGCTGACGATGCTCACCGCCTATGATTACCCGCTCGCCACGCTGCTGGATGCCGCCGGGCTGGACATCATCCTGGTCGGCGATTCGCTGGGGATGGTCGTCTTGGGGTATGAGACGACCACGCCGGTCACGATGGAAGACATGCTGCACCACGCGAAAGCGGTCCGGCGCGGGGTTGCTCGCGCGCTGTTGGTGGCGGACATGCCGTTTCTCTCGTTCCGTGCCTCGACGGCAGAAGCCGTGAAGCATGCCGGCCGCTTCGTGCAAGAAGCCGGGTGCGAAGCCGTGAAGATCGAGTGGAAGCAGGGCATCGAGGACACGGCGAAGGCCATCGTGGATGCCGGCATCCCGGTCATGGGCCATGTGGGGCTGACCCCGCAGACCGCCGCGAGCGAAGGCGGATTTGGTCTGCGAGGGAAGGAGGCAGAGTCGGCGGCCAGGATTCTCGCGCAAGCCGTCTCGCTGCAGGAAGTCGGCTGCTTCGCGATGGTGCTGGAGTGCATCCCGGATGTCCTGGCGCGCGAGATCACCCGGCGGCTGGCCATCCCGACGATCGGGATCGGCTCCGGCCCCTGGTGCGACGGGCAAGTCCTGGTCACGTATGACCTCTTGGGATTGTTCGATCGGTTCACGCCGTCGTTTGTGAAGCGCTATGCGGACCTCTCGCGGACCATCCGGGAAGCGGCGGACGCCTTTCTGCGAGACGTCAAGGCGGGCGTGTTTCCCGGCAAAGAGCACACGCGGACCATGCCGCCTGACGAGTTCGCCAAATTCAAAAAAGGGACCGGGTCTCTTTTTCCGGAGGGCTGACGATGGGAAAAAGAGCCCCGGTGCCTGCTCTGTCGAACAGCCGCGGTTCCAGAGCAAACAGTGTCAGACACGTTTCCCGCTGCGAGACGACCGGTCGAACGGTGTCTGACACCTGTTGCGGTCGTCCCAGCGGCTGTTCGACAGAGCACCCGGCACCAATGTTCTACCCGATGTTTGCGGACCTGGCCGGCCGGCGGTGCGTCGTGGTTGGCGGCGGCCTGGTGGCGCAGCGGAAGGTGGCGACGCTGCTCGGCTACGGCGGGCGGGTGACGGTGGTCAGCCCCACCGCGACCGCTCGGCTGAGAGCCTACGCGAGCTCAGGCCGCATCGACTACCGGCCGCGCCGGTTCCGCCCGAGCGACCTGCAGGGCGCGTGGCTCGTCTATGCCGCCACCGATGACCAGCGGGCGAACGAGCAGGTGTTTCGGACCGCGTCGGAGCGCCGGATCTTCACGAACGTCGTCGATCAGAAACCGCTCTGCTCGTTTATCGCCCCGGCGATTTTCAGGCGCGGGCCGCTGGTCATTGCGGTGAGCACCGGCGGCGGCAGCCCCGCGCTGGCGAAGAAAGTGCGGGACGACCTCGGCAGGGTCCTCGGCCGCTCGTACGTGCCGATGCTGCAGCTGCTGAGCGCCCTGCGCGACCCGGCCAAACGGCGCCTGCAGGGCTCCGCCGCCCGCAAACGGTATTTCGACGCGCTGGTGCGGGGGCGGGTCTTCAAGTTGGTGCGGGCGGGCAAGGTCCGGGCCGCCAGGCAAGAAGCGCTGGAGCGGCTCGCGCGTCAAGCCTGCCTGGCCGGCAGGCAGGCCGGGGTGAACGGCGGCGAGCGCTCGTCCGGGCGAAAGGTGTCTGACACCTGTTGAGGGGCGGTCACGTGATGCACGTCGTGGTGGTAGGATTGAACCATCGGACCGCGCCCATCGAGCTGCGCGAGCGGCTGGCGTTCCGCCGCGAGCAGCTGTCCGAGGCCTTCGCCCGGCTGCGGGAGCAGGTGGGCTTGGAAGAGGCGGCCATCCTGTCGACATGCAACCGCGTGGAGATCTACGCCGGGGTCGGCGCGGTGGATGGGACGGTCCCCAGGCTGTTCCGGTTCCTCAGCGACCACGCCGCCATCGAGCTGCCACAGTTGGCCGAACGGCTCTACAGCTATCAGGAGCCTCAGAGCGTGGCGCATCTGTTCGCCGTCGCCAGCGGCTTGGACTCGATGGTCTTAGGGGAAGGCGAGATCCTGCACCAGGTCAAGCACGCCTACGAGCGGGCCCGGGAGTCCGGTGCGACCGGCAAGGCGTTGAACGGCTTGTTCCAGCGTGCGCTCAATGCGGCCAAGGCGGTCCGCAGCCAGACCGCGATCGGCCAGGGGTGCGTCTCGATCGGGACGGTGGCCGTCGAGCTGGCGGAAAAAATCTTCGGGCGGTTATCCGGAACATCGGTGCTGCTGATCGGCGCCGGGAAGATCGGCGAGCTGACGCTGCGGCGGCTGGCGGACCGCGGGGTGGCCCGCGTCCGCGTGATGAACCGCACGTTCGAGCGGGCCTCCGCGCTCTCCTCGGTCTATGGCGCGGAGGCATGTCTGCTGGCTGAGCTGCCGCAGCGCGTGGCGGAAGCCGACATCGTGATCAGCTCGACGAGCGCGCCATCCGTCCTGTTGCGCCGGGAGGAGGTCGCTTCGGCGATGCGGCAGCGGCACCAGCGGCCCCTCTGCGTCGTGGACCTGGGCGTGCCGCGGAACATTGACCCGTCGGTCGGCGGCCTGGAGAACGTCTACCTCTTCGACGTGGATGATCTGCAGGGCGTGGTGGCGCGCACGCACGCCGCGCGCGAAGAGGCGCTGACGCACTCGCGCGCGATGATCGGCGACAAGGTGGAGCGGTTCCTGGCGTGGTGGCGGCAGGAGGCGCTCGCCGCCCCCTGCCTGAAGGGGTGAGCATGCTTAGAGCCCCTTTCATCACCTCCCGCAGCCTGCGCTGGGCCAAGGCGCGAGCAGCGCGAGGAGCGAGGAGGAAGGCGTACTGATGCCAAGAAGTGCGGCGACGACGAGCGACGCAGCGCTGCGACGCGGATCGGCCCAGCCCATTCAGGAAACGATGGGGTTGCGGCGGCAGGCAGCCATCTGCGGCGTCGCTCCTCCTCGACGTACCGCTCCCTGCTGGTACGCCGTCGTCGTCGCTCCTGGCATCTGGCTGCCTGGCGCTCGCAACGCAGGCGCGCGAGGTGATGAAAGGAGCTCTTATGGCATCCTTCGTGATCGGCACCCGCGGAAGCTCCCTCGCCTTGTGCCAGACCCAGATCGTCCAGGCCAGGCTTGAGGAGCGGTTTCCCCGCCACCGCTTCACGCTGCAAGCCATCACGGCGCAAGCCGACCGGCGACCTGACGTGCCGCTGGTGGCGCTCGGCGGGGAAGGGATCTTTGTCAAGGAACTCGAGACCGCGTTGCAGCGCGGGCGGATTGATCTGGCGGTCCATAGCCTGAAGGATCTGCCGCTGGATCTGCCGCCCAGCCTGCGGATCGCGGCGGTGCTGGCGCGTGACGAACCGCGTGACGCCTTCATCTCCCGCTCAGGGGACGGCGTCGATGCCGTGCCGGCCGGATCCCGCGTGGGCACCTCGAGCCTGCGACGTCGCAGCCAATTGCTGCACCGACGGCGCGATCTGAGCCTGCTCGAGATCCGGGGGAACGTGGACACCCGGCTGCGCAGGCTGGACGAGGGCCAGTACGACGCAATCATCGTGGCCGCCTGCGGGCTCATCCGGCTGGGGCTTGAGGCGCGCATCACGGAGCTGCTTGACTGCTCGGTGATGCTACCGGAACCCGGCCAGGGCGCCATCGCGGTCGAAGCGCGCGCGGATCACGCGGCCGCCTGCGAGGTGGTGAATGCCCTGGAGGACCCAATCAGCCGCGCCTGCGTGGAGGCGGAGCGCGCCTTCCTGCGCGCCCTCGGGGGCGGCTGCCGTGTGCCGATCGCGGCCTACGCGCAGGAGGACCACGGCGAATTGGCGTTGGAGGGCGCGGTCGTCGCCGAGGATGGAGCCAAGAAGCTGACGCAGGCATTGCGCGGGCCGATGACCGAGCCGATCACCCTGGGCCGCCGCCTCGCCCAGACGCTGATCGCCGCCGGCGCCCGCGATCTGTTGCAGCAAAAGGTGTCAGGCACTTTTCAAAGCGGGAAAGGTGTCTGACACCTGTGTGGGACGACGCGCCCGTAGCTCAATTGGATAGAGCGCTGGCCTCCGGAGCCAGAGGTCGTGGGTTCGACCCCCGCCGGGCGCGCCATCTAAAAGTGCCAGGCACTTCGCCGGTTCGAATGTGGCCGAGGCTGTGGAAAACTTGCAGAGGAAAAGGTTGATGTCAGCTTGGAGTGTTGTCGTGAGAGGACTCCTGCTGAGTGCCATGGTGCTGTCCGTGCCGTTGCGCGCCGGCGGCACAGAGCAGGACGCAGCGGTTTGGACTGAGCTGACGCAACAGGTCCATGCGCTCTACCGGCAGGGCCGCTATGCGGAGGCGTCGGAGGCGGCCGAGGAGGCGGTCCACCTGGCTGAGCGCGCATTCGGGCCGGACCATTCGAACACCGCCGTCTCCTGCAACAACCTCGCCCAGATCTACCACGCGCAGGGTCGGGACGAGCAGGCGGAGCAGTTCTTCCTGAAGGCGTTGGAGCTCCATGAGCGCACGCTGGGGCCGACGCACCCGGATCTTGCTCCGAATCTCAACAACCTGGGCGGGCTCTATTTCGCCCAGCGGAAGTACCTCCTGGTCGAGTCGCTGTTGAGGCGGGCCCTGCGCATCGTGGAGTCTCAGTCCGGCGCCGATCACCCCGATCTCGTTGGGTACATCAAAAACCTTGGGGATGTCTATCGGGCTCAGGGCCAGGTCGAGCAGGCCGAGCAGCTCTACCGGCGCGCCGTGGCGATTCTCGAGCGCGCGTTCGGCCCGGACCACCCGCTGCTAGCCGACCCGGTCGATCACTTGGCGGAATTCTATGTGCAGCAGCGGCAGTACACTGAGGCGCAACCGCTCTACCGGCAGGCGCTGCGCATCGTGGAGCAGGCGTTCGGGCCGGAGGACCCGGCGGTGGCCGCTGCCCTCAACAACATGGCGCTGATGCATGTCGAGGAGGGACGCGACGATGAGGCCGAGCCGCTGTTTCAGCGCGCGGTGGCCATCGTCAAGCGCGCCACCGCTCCGGTGCCCGCCGATGTGCTGGCCGTGATGGACAACTACGCCGATCTGTTGCGCCGCCAGGGCAAGAAGGAGGATGCCGAGGTGTTGGAGGCGCGGGCGACACAGCTGCGCCGCTTCAGGCGCTTGACTCGGCATGGCGGGTGAGGGATGATCCCACCACCTGCCGGAGGCGGCGCCTGCCGCCCCCCGCCATCGGAGCGCCGCCGGGCCAGCGGCGCAGCGGACAGCCATGGGGGCTGGCCGTCCCGCCCCGCCATTGGCGGGGCGGGACGGCGGCAGGTGGTGGGATGAGCGCGCGGGGACGCGTGTACCTCGTAGGCGCCGGACCGGGCGACCCGAAGCTGCTGACGATCCGCGGGGATGAGCTGCTGCGCCGGGCGGACGTGGTGGTCTATGACCATCTGGTTTCGCCGCGGCTGGTGACGGCGTGCGCTCCAGGCGCCAGGCGGGTCTATGTCGGCAAGGAGGCGGATCGCCACACGAAACGCCAGGCCGCGATCAACACGCTGCTCATCCGCGCGGCGCGCGCGGGCAAGACCGTCGTCCGGCTGAAAGGGGGCGACCCGTTCCTCTTCGGGCGCGGGGGGGAAGAGGCGCTCGCACTTGCGCGCGCCCGGGTTCCCTTCGAGGTGGTCCCCGGCGTCACCAGCGCGATCGCCGTGCCGGCCTATGCCGGCATCCCGGTGACGCACCGGAACTACGCCTCCTCGGTCGCCATCGTCACCGGGCACGAAGACCCGATGAAGCCGCAGAGCGCCATCCGGTGGCAGGCGTTGGCCTCCGGGTGCGAGACCCTCGTCTTCCTCATGGGGGTCGGCACCTTGGCCGCCACGGCCGAGCGGCTGGTGCGCGAGGGGCGCAGCCCCTCCAACCCCTGTGCCGTGATCGAGTGGGGCACGTGGCCGCGGCAGCGGACGGTCACCGGCACGCTCGCGACGATCGCCGCGCGAGCCCGGCAGACGGCGATCCGTCCGCCCGCCGTGTTCATCGTCGGGCGCGTCGTCTCGCTTCGACGGATGCTGAACTGGTTTGAGCGCAGGCCGCTCTTCGGCAGGCGCCTGCTCGTCACGCGCGCCTCGGACAAGGCTCGGGCGCTGACCGACCACCTGGAAGCCCTCGGCGCCGACGTGGAGGAGCTGCCGGCGATTGCGCTGGGACCCGTGAAGCTGAATGGGCTGTTCCGCGAGACGCTTCAGACGATCCCCCGAACGGATTGGGTGTTTTTCACGAGCCCTGAAGGGGTAGGCTGGTTGACCAAGCTGCTCAAACCGCTCCACAAGGATCTCCGCGTGCTGGCGGGTTGCCATATCGGCGCCATTGGGTCGAAAACAGCGCTGGCGCTTGAGGCGCATGGGCTGCATGTGGACTTCGTCCCGAAACGATTCAGCCAAGAAGGGATGTTGGAGGACCTGCCGCGCCGCGTGCTGCGCGGCAAGCGGGCGCTGCTCTTGAGCGCCAAGGAAAGCCGCGACGTGCTCTCGGCGGGGCTGGCCGCGCGCGGCATGCGCGTGCGGAACCTCCCCATCTATCAAACCGAGATGCCCCGCGCGCTGCGCCAGCAGTTGGCCGAGGTGGTCCGCCGGCCGTTCGACCTGGTCACGGTGACCTCCGCGAGCTGCGTCGAGCACCTCTGTGAGGGTTTGAAGGCCGCAGGCAAGCGGGCGTTTTTCCGCCGATGGCGCTTCGCCTCGATCGGGCCGGTGACGTCCAGCGCGGTGCGGGCCCACGGCGGGCGGGTCGCGGTGGAAGCGAAGACCGCGACGATCGAGGGGCTGGTGGACGCCATCGCGCGGAGCGCACGGCCGGTCGCTCGACGACATCAAAAGGTGTCAGACACTGTTCCCGATGCGAGACGACAGGTCGAAACGTGTCTGACACCTTTTGCCGCTCACCGAACGCGTCGCCTCCCCGCAGCCGGCGCGGGCGCGCAGCAGGCGAGAACATGAGCCCGGCCGTGGTAGCCAGCCAGCTCGGATTGCGCCGGATGCGCCAGCGAGAGACCTGGCGGGCGTTCATCCGGGAGCACCGGCTGTCGGGGGACCAGCTCGTCATGCCGCTCTTTGTGCGGCCGGGCCGGCAGGTGCGCGCGCCGATCCCTTCGATGCCGGGGCAGTTTCAGCTCTCGGTGGACCAGGCCGTCAAGGAATGCCAGGAGCTGGCGCAGCTCGGGGTGCCGGCCGTGTTGCTGTTCGGCCTCTCCGACCGCAAGGACGAGCTGGCCAGCCGCGCCTACGCGAAGGATGGGATCGTCCAGCAAGCCGTGCAGGCCATCAAGGCGCAGCGCCCGAAGCTGGCGGTGATCACGGACGTCTGCCTGTGCGCCTACGCGACGCACGGCCATTGCGGCATCGTGAAGTGGGCTCGGGGCTCAGGGCTTAGGGCTCAGGGCAAACGGCGTCGAAAGAAAGTGCGGCCCACAGCCCAGAGCCCCCAGCCCAGGGCTGAGGAGGAGTTCTGGGTTGACAACGACGCGACGTTGACGCTCCTGGCCAAAACCGCCGTGTCGCACGCCAGGGCCGGCGCGGACATGGTGGCTCCCTCCGACATGATGGATGGCACCGTCGGGGCGATCCGCCGAGCCCTGAACGATGCGGGGGATGACCGCGTGCCGATCCTGGCCTACTCTGTCAAGTACGCCTCGAGCTTCTATGGGCCGTTCCGGGAAGCGGTGGATTCCGCCCCGCAATTCGGAGATCGCCGGGCCTATCAGATGGATGTCGCCAATTCCGATGAGGCGCTGCGCAAGGCCCGGCGGGATCTCGCGGAGGGGGCGGACCTGCTCATGGTCAAGCCCGCGCTCGCCTCTCTCGACATCATCCGGCGCCTGAAGCAGGAGCTGCGCCATCCGGTGGCGGCGTTCAGCGTCAGCGGAGAATACGCCATGGTGAAAGCGGCCGCGGCGCGCGGGTGGTTGAGCGAGCGAGCGGCATGGATGGAAATCCTGCTCAGCCTCAAGCGGGCCGGGGCGGATGTGCTGGTGACCTATTGGGCCAAAGACGCGGCGAAGGCTCTGCGAGAGCGCTGATCCCACGACCTGTCGCCGGCGGTGCCGCATGAGGCACAGGCAGGGGTTCCCAACGGGTCGAGGCGGGTTCGGCACCGCCGAGGCCGGCCGAGTGGCAAGCGCCCCCGGAGGGGGCGGCCAGGACCCCGCTGGCTGGCGGGGTCCGCGACAGGTCGTGGGATGATGGCGATGCCGGTGGCGCGACAACGGATGAGGGCGCAGCGCCAGGCCGGCCCGCCTGCCACGCCGAGGACCAGTCGTCCCGGCCGTCATGGCGCGGCGCCGGCAGGGTCGATGCGCCGGCCCCTCGACTCGGGCCCGGGACGTGGCCGTAGGGCCCTCGTTCGGGGTCGTCCCGAGCGAGCGAAGCAAGTCGAGGGACGGTTGTGGGACGAGGCGCAGGCGGTGCTCGTCGGCGGCGTCGACAGCCCGGTCCGCGCCTTTCGGCACACCGACCGCGATCCCCTTATGCTGGTTAAGGGCCGCGGAGCCACCGTGGTCGACGCCAATGGCCGCGCCTGGACGGACTTCATCATGGGCTGGGGCGCCTTGGTGCTGGGCCATCAGCCGCCAGCCGTCATCCGCGCGCTGCGAGCCACCGCGGCCCACAGCACGCTGCTGGGGCTGACCCATCCGGCTGAGGTGGCGTTGGCGTCGCTGATCGCGCGCTGCGTGCCCTCGGTGGAGCAGGTGCGGTTCACCGTCTCAGGGACCGAGGCATGCATGATCGCCGTGCGGCTGGCCCGGGCGCATACGGGGCGGACGAAGCTGCTGGTGTTTGACGGCGGCTACCACGGCCACGGCGATACCCTCATGGCCGGCCGGCCTGCCGCGCCGCTGATCCGTCCGACCGGGCGTCATGGCGCGGCGCAGGCAGGCCAGACCGCGGGCTTGCCGCACACACTGATCCAGAGCACCATCGTGGTTCCGTGGAACGATCCTCACGCGTTCGATCAGGCGATGACGCAGCATGGGGAGCAGCTTGCCTGCGTGATCCTTGAGCCGGTCGCCGCGAACATGGGGGTCATCCCGCCTGAGGCAGGATACCTGCAGCAGATCCGGCAGGCGACTGCATCGCGCGGCGTGCTGCTGATCTTTGATGAGGTGGTGACCGGATTCCGCCTCGGGCTCGGGGGGGCGCAGGGGCTGTTTGGGATCCGGCCCGACCTGACGACCTTCGGGAAAATCATCGGCGGCGGGCTGCCCATTGGGGCCGTGGGCGGGCCGACACGGCTGATGCAACGGCTGGCGCCTGAAGGGGACGTGTACCACGCCGGCACGTTCGCCGGCCATCCGCTGAGCATGGCGTGCGGAGCTGCGGTGCTCCATGAGCTGATCGCGCAGCCCCCCTACGCGTCATTGGAGGCGAAGGCCCGTCGCGTGGAGCAGGCGTTGCAGCAGGCGGCCGAGCGCGCTCGTGTGCCGGTGCAGATCAACCGAGTCGGCTCGATGCTGACGGTGTTCTTTACCGAGCAGCCAGTCAGACAGCTGGCCCAGGCCCAGGCGAGCCAGCGCTCTCGCTTCGCCCGATGGGCGCACGCGCTGCGGCAGCGGGGGATCTTGATTCCCCCGTCACCGTTTGAAGCGTGTTTCCTGTCCACCGCGCACACCGCGCGCCATCTGGACCGGTTCGAGCGCGCAGCGATGGCCGCCTTCCTGGCGGTGGCCGAACACTGATGCCGCGAACGAATCACCGAACCAACCATCGATCCGTCGCGCCGCGCACCGCCCCCGAGGCGTGCGTGGCCCGGCTGTCGCTGTACGTCAGGGAGCTGACGCGGCTGGGCGCGCAGCGCGTGCCGTTCGTGTCTTCGCGCCGGCTGGCGCAGCAGCTCGGCTTGACCGACGCGCAGGTCCGCCGGGACCTGAGCACGTTCGGCCAGTTCGGCACCAGCGGCCGCGGCTACGAAGTCGCGCGGCTGCATGGCCGGCTGACCGGCATCCTGGGGGTGGCCGGCCGCACCTGGAATGTCGCGCTCATCGGCGTGGGCAACCTCGGCTCGGCACTCTTGGCCTATCGCGGCTTCCAGGAGCGCGGGTTTCTCTTCCGTGTGGCTGTGGACGACGACCCGCAGAAGGTCGGGCGCACCGTCCAGGGCCTGACGGTGGCGAGCGCGCAGCAGCTCGCCTCGCTGGTCAGGACGCACGACATCCAGATCGGCGTGATCGCCGTGCCGGTGGCGTCGGCCCAGGCGGTGTGCGACCAGCTCGTGCGCAGCGGCATCCGCGCGATCGTCAACTTCGCGCCGGTTCACCTGAAGGTGCCGCCATCGGTGTGGCTGCGGGTCGTCGACCTGGCGACCGAGCTGGAACGCCTGGCGTTCTACCTCGCCCGGACCGCGCGATGACGGCGGACTGGGCCAACACGCGCGACGTTCCCGACAAGCGCATCTTCGTGCAGCGGCTCTTCAGCCGGATCGCGCGGCGGTACGACTGGTTTAACCGGCTGGCAAGCTGCGGCTTGGATCAGCGCTGGCGCCGCGCGGCGATCCATGCGGGCGATATCCAGCCAGGCCACCGCGTCTTGGATCTCTGCACCGGTACCGGCGATCTGGCGCTGCTGTGCGCCGCGCGCCAGCAGGCGCGCCGGCTGGCGCTTGGCGGAGGCGGGCGGGTGGGTGGACAGGTCGTCGGCCTCGACATGAACCGGGACATGCTGAGGCTCGCGCAGCGCAAGCCGCTCGCAGACCGCGCAGGGCTCGCCTGGGTGCAGGCCGATGCGGAGCAGCTGCCGTTCGACGAGGCCGCATTCGATCGCGTGGCGATTGGGTTTTCCACGAGAAACCTCACGGATCTCTCGGCGGGCGTTCATGAAATGGTCCGGGTGCTCAAGCCGGGCGGGCGGCTGCTCATCCTGGAGACCGGCTACCCCCCGCATCCCCTGGTGCGGGCCGGCTACCGCGTCTTCCTGTCCACCATCGCCCGGCTCATCGGGTGGGCGCTGACCGGCCGCATCTGGCCGTTCACGTACCTGGCGCGGTCTGTGAGACAGTTCCTGACGCCGGCCGCCTTCCTGGAGCTGTTGCGACGGCAGTGCGCGCAGGTCCGCTACGTGCCACTTTCAGGAGGGCTGGCGAGCTTGTTCATCGCGATCAAACAGGACGCGATGACGGACCCCTCACCGTCGTTGCCGCTGGAGGCGAGCCGCTTGCGATGACGCCACAGGCGCGCTTGACGCAGGCCCTGGCGCCGATCCGCCGACAGCTGGCGGTGTCGGCCGACCGGATGCTGTCCGCGCTGGCGGACCCCGTCGCGCGCAAGGTCGTGTACCTGATCACCGCAGGCGGCAAGCGGCTGCGCCCCGCGCTCGTCTTGCTCGCCGGCGCGACCGGGCCCGCTCCCCGATGGGCCGAGCTCATTGACACGGCCGCCGCGGTCGAGCTCATCCACACCGCCACGCTCATTCACGATGACATCATCGACCAGTCGGCGCTGCGGCGCTCCCGCCCCACCTTCCATCACCGCTGGGGCGCCGAGCGCGCCCTGCTCATGGGGGACTACCTCTACGCGACCGCCTTCACGCTGCTCACGCGCCTGCCGACGCCCGGCGTGATGGGCATCCTGGCCCAGGTGTGCCAGCAGCTCTGCCGCGGGGAGCTGCGCGAGGTTGAGGCGCGCGACCGGCTGGATCTTACGGAGGCGGAGTACCTGGCGATCATCCGCGACAAGACCGCCTCGCTCATCGGCGGCTGCTGCCAGAGCGGCGCGCTGCTGGGCGGCAGCCCCCCGGAGCTGGTGCAGCGGTTGACGGCGTTCGGGGTGCATTTCGGCCTCGCGTTCCAGATGATCGATGACTGCCTGGACTTAACCGGCGATCCGCAGCAGCTTGGCAAATCCATCCACACGGACGCGGATAAGGGCGCGTTGTCGCTGCCGCTCATCTACCTGACCCGGACGCTCTCCCGGCGGCAGCGCCGGCGGCTCTTCGCGCCGCTGCGGAGGCGGCCCAACGATCCGGTCTTTCGGACCCGGATCGCCCGGGCGGCGGCCGCCTGCGGGGCGATTACGACCGCGCAGGCCAAGGCCCAGGCGCAGATCGCGCTGGCCCAACAGGCGCTGGCCGACATCCCCCTGAACGGGTGTGCGGGCACGTATCAGCTGTTGGCGGACTACGCCGTCTCTCGGAGGAGGTGAGCGACCTTGCGGTTCGGGTGGGGTGAGATTGCGCTCGTGCTCGTCATCGCGCTGTTGGTGTTCGGCGCGAAACGGCTGCCGGCGATCGGTCGCGCGCTGGGGGAGGCGATCCGCGAGTTCCAGCAGGCCCTTCGGGGCAAGCATGATCGCTAGCGGAACAGCCGGACCGTCGCTGGTCCCACGGTACAAGCCGGACCGCTTCTCTTTTCCCGCAGTGGATCGACCTGCCGGCAGGCAGGTAGGGAAAAGAGAAACGGTCCGATAGCGAGAAGGAACGCAGGGATTCATGCAGGGAGGTCACAGGGGAGGATTGTCGAGTGCTCCAGAGGCGACGAGCCACGCAACGCGTCGCGACCTCTGGGGCGCGTTGGAGGAGCAGCTCGGCCGAAGAGAGTTTCTCCTGAAAGCGGGCTGGGGCTGCTTCTGGGTCTTCCTGGGCGGGTGGCTGCTCTCCAACCTGCGGTACCTGTTCCCGAACGTCCTGTATGAGCCGACCCTCGCCTTCAAGGCGGGCAAGCCCGAGGACTATCCGCTGGGGGTGAGCGAGAAGTGGAAGAAGACGCAACGGGTGTGGGTCGTGCGGGAGGAGCAGGGGTTCTATTGCTTCTGGGCCCGGTGCACGCACTTGGGCTGCACGCCCAACTGGTTCGATGCCGAAGCGCGGTTCAAGTGTCCGTGCCACGGCTCCAACTTCAACAAAGGCGGCGACGTGGTTGCCGGCCCGGCGCCCAAGCCGCTGTGGCGGTGCGCCATCCAGCTGGCGGATGACGGCCAGCTCATGATCGATAAGGGACGTCTGGAAAACCGGCCTGGCCCGCGCGAGCAAGGGGAGTTCTTTCTCCCCTACACGGCTGCATGAGCACAGCCGGACCATGCGCGGAACAGCCGGACGCCAAGAACAGCCGGACCGCGCGCAACAGCCGGACCGCTTCTATTTTCGCCATCGATTGGCTGTAGCGAAAATAGAAACGGTCCGCTTTTTCCGAATCATGCGCTCTCAAACCAATGCCGATTAAACAATATCTCAAGAAAACCAAGATCTGGAGATCGATCTTTCGGCACGACTTTCAGGACACCCCGCGCACGCGCCTGCAGCGCATTTTCGGCAACGTCTTCCTCCACCTGCATCCGGTCCGCATCGCGCAGGACGCGCTCAAGGTCACCTACACGTGGGGCCTGGGCGGCATCTCCTTCTACCTCTTCCTCGTGCTGACCGTGACCGGCATCCTGCTTATGTTCTACTACCGGCCGGCCAGCACCCTCGCGTTCCAGGACATCAAGGACCTGACTTTCGCGGTGACCCTGGGGCGGCTGCTGCGGAACATGCACCGCTGGGCGGCGCACCTCATGGTCGTGGTCGTGATCCTCCACATGGTGCGCGTCTTCCTGACCGGCGCCTACAAGCCGCCGCGGGAGTACAACTGGGTCGTGGGCGTGCTCCTGCTCGTCATGACCCTGTTCCTCAGCTACACCGGCTACCTGCTGCCGTGGGATCAGCTGGCGCTGTGGGCGGTGACCGTGGGCGCGCAGATGGCGGCGAACTCGCCGCTGGTCGGCAATGAGGGGCCGTTTAAGCTGCCGTTCATCACCACGGCCAACGACGCGCGCTTCGGGCTCATCGGCGGCACCGTCATCGGCGATGCGACCCTCATCCGCTTCTACGTCCTGCACTGCATCGCGGTGCCGTTTGTCTTCTCCATCTTCCTCTGCGTTCATCTCTGGCGGGTCCGGAAGGACAGCTTCTCCAAGCAGACTGGCGCGAAGGTGGATGTCTGGCCCCACCTGGTCTCCCGGGAGTTCCTGGCGGCGCTGTTGGTCACGGTGATCCTCTTCGTCTGGTCGCTGGTCATGGAGGCGCCGCTGGAGGCCGAGGCGAACCTCAACGTCACCCCGAACCCGTCGAAAGCCCCCTGGTATTTCCTGGGGCTGCAGGAGCTGTTGGTTTACTTCGACCCCTGGATCGCGGGCGTGGTGCTGCCGACGCTGATCATCCTCGGCCTGCTGGCGATCCCGTACGTGGATGTCAACCCCAAGGGGGTCGGCTATTGGGCCAGGATGCGTTGGAAGCGGGTGGGGTCGGTGCCGATCTGGTATGCCGAGGAGCGGCCGTTTGCGGTCTCGGTCTTCATGCTCGGGATCCTCCTGTGGTTCGTCCTCATCTTCATCGGGACGTACTGCCGGGGGCCGAACTGGGAATGGTACTGGCCGTGGGAGGCGTGGAGCCACCGCCGGATCAGCCAGCTGACGCTGCACAATCTCCCGAATGTCTGGGGGACGGTGCTGCTGGCGGGCTACGGCCTGCTGGGCGTGCCGTTTCCCAAGGCGCTCAGGGAGCGCCTGGCCGCCCAGGCCGGGCCGGCCGCTCCGGCGGACCTCTCGGCCAGGCTGCACGGCGTGTTGGGGCTGCTGATGGCCGTGGCGCTGTTCGTCCCCTTCCTCACCGACCCGGCACTCTTGGAGGGGCTTGGCCGTTCCCGAAACGCCCCGGTGGTCTCGCTGCTGTACGAGCTGATGCGCCAGGCCGGCCCCGTCCTCGGCTACCCCGTGATCGCCTCGTTCATCGTCCTGGTGGGACTGGTGATCGGGTGGGTCGGGGGGCAGTGCGCCCGGTTCAAGGACCGGATGCTGGACGAGCTGGGGCTCATCAAGTACGCCATCGTCATCTCGCTCTTCCTCATGATGATGGGGGTGTTGGCGAAAATCATGCTGCGGCTGGCGTTCGGCATCAAGTACCTCATCAGCCTGCCGGGCTTCAACTTCAACATCTGATGCTGCGCCTGTCAGGACATACACCCCTCGCCAGCTGCGGGGCTGGCTCGCCTGCGGGGCGCGGCATCGCTCCGGCCGCCCAGCGTGCGGCCGGTCGCTCAAAAGGTCAAAAGGTGTCAGACACCTTTCCCGATGCGAGACGAGCGGTCGAAAGGTGTCTGACACTTTTTGCGATGCGCAGCGGCCTGCCTGCCGGGCAGGCAGGACCTGGCGGGCGATCACAGACTCGCAGCGGGTGGTGAGATGAAGCGCGTGGTGTTTCTCGTCTTCACCTGGTCGTTGGCGGCGCTGTTTGTGATCTCGTGGTGGGTGGATGCGACGCGGGAGTGGACCCGGATCCAGGCGGCGTTTTTCAAGACGCTGGCGAAGGCGGAACGGCGGGGGCTGACCGGCGGCATCAAGCAGCTGTTGGTGACGGACCTCAAGCGCGTGGACCGATGCACGACCTGCCACCTGGCGATTGACAAGCCGCAGCTGGCGCTGGCGGAGGAGCCGTTCACCGCCCACCCGGGGAAGTTCCTGGAGTGGCATCCGGTGGAGAAGTTCGGCTGCACCGTGTGCCACGGCGGGCAGGGGCTGGCGACGGAGGCCGCCGCCGCGCACGGCGATGTGCCCCACTGGGAAGAGCCGCTGCTGCGCGGCGCGCTCGTCCAAGCCGCCTGCGCCCAGTGCCATGGGGATCTGGCGCCGATCGCCAGGCACGTCCCCGCGTTGATCCAGGGCCACGCGCTGTTCAAGGCCAAGGGCTGCTCTGGCTGCCATGCGGTGCGCGACGTCGGCCAAACCGTCTCGCAGGATCTGACCGAGGTGGGCTCAAAGTCCTACCTGCTGCTGGAGGCGGATTTCGAGATGATCCCACCACCGGCGGCGTCGCCTAAGGCGACTCGCCGTCCTCCGGACGGCGACCGCCGCCATGCGGCGGAGCCGACAGGTGGTGGGATGATGGGCCCGCCGCACAACCGGATCCACTGGTTCATGAGCAAGCTGGGGCATCCGCGCGCGCTCAATCCGGGCGTGCGGGCCGACAAGCTGCCGCCCGGCGAAGAGGAGGTCTTCCCCAGCGCGATGCCGCATTTTGGGCTGCGGCCCGATGAGGTGCATGCCGTGACCGTCTACCTCTTGAGCCTCACCAGCGCCAACCCGCCGGCGTCGTATGTCACCAAGGCTCCGCCTGAGCCGGCTCGGACCTACGCCTCGCCCGTGGAGCAGGGCAAGGCGGTCTTCGAGCGCCTGGGTTGCGCCGGCTGCCACGGCCCCGGCGGCTTCGGCGGACGGCACAACTGGAACGCCGGATCGGGCGAAGAGGTGCCGCCGCTGCTCTACGTCAAGGCCTATTACGGCTCCGATGTCGACAGCCTGAAGGCGCTCATCCGCAACGGCCGGCAGCCGGTCCCGCGGGCCGACCCCGTCCGCCCGAACCCGTCCCTCTATATGCCGGCGTGGAAGGACCGTCTGACCGATGAGGAGCTGGACGCGCTCATCGCCTACCTCTTCTCGCTGGCAGATGACTTGCCCCCACCCGCCTCGTCGCCCGCCCCCGCCAGCTAACGGCCGGTGTCAGGCACTTCGCTATGCCCATCCGACCGCGAGGAGCCAGACACCGGTAGCGGGCGGTGTGCTAGAATACCTCAATGGAACAGCCGGACCGCTTCCATTTTCCCCCAGTCGATCGACCTGCCTGCCGGCAGGCAGGTAGGAAAATGGAACCGGTCCGCGCTTTCCGAATCATTAAGCGGTGCTTGCAGCGATGAGGCGTGAGCGGATTGTGGTCGCCATGAGCGGCGGGGTGGACAGCTCCGTGGCCGCTGCGTTGCTCCGGGACCAGGGCTTTGAGGTCCTCGGGGTGACCATGCAGCTCTGGGGCAAGGACGTCTGCGTCTCGGCGGGCAGCCGGCTGTGCTGCTCGGTCCGTGACGCGCTGGACGCCAAAGCCGTCGCCCGCCGGCTGGGGGTCCGGCACGAGGTGTTGGAGCTTGCCCAGACGTTCCGGGCGACCGTCATCGACTACTTCGTGGGCAGCTACCGCGAGGGCCTCACGCCGAACCCCTGCATTGCGTGCAACGACCACCTGAAGTTCGGCGCGCTCCTTACGCGGGCGCAGGCGTGGCAGGCGCGGTGGGTGGCGACCGGCCATTACGCCCGCGTCGGGTATGACGAGCCCTCCGGCCGCTCGACGCTCCGGCGGGCGGCGCATCACGAGAAGGACCAGTCGTACGTGCTGTTCAACCTGCGGCAGGAGCAGTTGGCGCAGGCGCGGTTTCCGCTCGGCGAGCTGACGAAGCCGCAGGTGCGCGCCGCCGCGCGCGAGCTGGGGTTGGCCACGGCCGACAAGCCGGACAGCCAGGACGTGTGCTTCGTCCGGGACCGGGATAAGAACGGTTTTCTGCGGCGCGAGCTCGTCGCCGACGCCGAGCCGGGGCCGATCACGGACCCGCAGGGCACCGTGCTCGGCACGCACCAGGGGCTGCTCGGCTACACGATTGGGCAGCGCGAGGGGCTGGGCCTGGCCGTTGGTCACCCCCTGTACGTCGTGGCGATGGACCGGCCAAACAACCGCCTCATCGTCGGCACGCGGGCGGATCTGCTGCGGGGCGCCTGTCTCGTGGAGCGGGTCAATTGGGTGTCGATCGCGCCTCCGGAGCAGCCGATCCATTCCCACGTCAAAATCCGCTCCCGCCATGAGGCGGCCGCAGCGGTTCTCACGCCGCGCGGCGCGGGATGCGTCGAGGTGGCGTTTGCCGCCCCGCAGTCGGCCGTCACGCCGGGCCAGGCGGCGGTGTTCTACGACGGCGACCTCGTGCTCGGCGGGGGATGGATTGCGCGCGATGAGCCCTGACTTCAATTCAGAGCTCGATGGCAAGCTGCGCCGCGTCGAAGCAGCGCTCGCGACATTTGGCCGGGTCCTCGTGGCGTTTTCCGGCGGGGTGGACTCGACGCTGCTGGCCAAGCTCGCGCGCGACGTGCTGGGTCGCGCGAACGTCGTGGCGGTGACCGCCGATTCCCCCTCGCTGGCCCGAGAAGAGTTGGCCGAGGCGGTGCGGCTGGCCAGCCGGCTGGATCTCGACCACCGCGTGATCGCGACCCACGAGGTCGAGCAGGCCGGCTATCAAGCGAACAGCCCCGCGCGCTGCTATGTCTGCAAGCGGGAGCTCTTTCACGTGTTGGAGCCGCTGGCGGCGGCCGAGGGCATCCCCGTCGTGCTCTATGGCGCGATCGGCGATGACCGGCCGGAGGAACGGCCCGGACAACGGGCCGCGCGACAGTTCCGGGTTCGGGCGCCGCTGCAGGAGGCGGGCCTGGCCAAGCGGGAGGTGCGGGCGCTGGCCCGGCAGCTCGGGCTGCCGAATTGGGACCGGCCGCAGAACGCGTGCCTGGCTTCGCGGGTCCCCCACGGGCAACCCGTGACGGAGGAGAAGCTCCGCCAGGTCGAGCAGGCGGAGGCGTTTCTTCGCGCCCAGGGATTTCGTCAGGTCCGGGTGCGGCACCTCGGCGCGCATGCCCGCATCGAGGTCGGCCCGGACGAAGTCAGGCGGTTCCATGATCCGGCGCTGGGCCTTGCGGTTGCCAAGCACTTGGAGGTTCTGGGGTTTGAGACGGTGGGGGTCGACCGGACCGGCTACCGTCCAGGCGGCGCGTCCCGCGACTGTGCCGACGAACTCCTCCTGTCCGCTATCGGAGTGTTAGGATCGGATGGCATCACGAGGCGGTGTAGCTCAGTTGGCAGAGCAGCGGACTCATAAGCCGCGGGTCACAGGTTCGAGCCCTGTCACCGCCAGTGTTTCTCATTGCGTGACAGGGCTCGAAGGGAGGCCCGACTGCTCTTGATGGGCGAGCCGCGACGGACAGGAGCGGCGACTTCCACGGGAGGGCCGGGAGGCGACCGGAGTCCCGCCGCAGGCGGGACGGCGGCGCCGAGCCCTGTCGCCGCCAGCTTTAGCCCCACACCCACAAATGGGGTGTGGGGGTTTACCCTCGTTGAGCTGCTGGTGGTGATCGTGATCGTCGCGACGATCGGGGCGATTGGGATTCCGAACCTGATCCGCTCCCGGACGACCGCGAACGAATCGTCGGCCGTGGGCAATGTCCGCGCGTTGGGCAACGCGCTCGCCATGTACCGGTCTGCGAACAACGCCTTCCCCGCGGATTGGCAGGCCGACCTGTTCACGGCGGCCGATCCCGACTACGCGCCTCAGGTCTTTCATGCCGACATGCAGAGCGTCTGGCTCACGCGTCAGGGCTATCAATACCGCTACCGGGCCCCGACCGGCCCCACGGACCTCACGTACGTCATCAATGCCCACCCCGCCGCCGCCCTCACCGGCACCCGAACGTTCTGGATTGATGAGAGCGAGGTCATTCACCATTGCGTGGGGATCAACACCTCGCTCACGATTCCCGCCGGCGCACCCAGCCTCAAGGATCCCCCCGGCGCGTGTTCATGACGCCGCCGCCCCCCGATGCTGCTCGTGCGGAAGCTTGTCTTCTATCTGTTCGTCGTCGCCTACGTCGTGATCTGCCCGCTGACCATCGCCTATGCGCTGGGCTACCTCGTCCGGCCGGGGGCGGAGCAGGGGCTGGTGAAGACCGGCCTCATCTATCTCTCGACGAGCCCCCCCGGCGCGTCCGTCTATGTCGGCAGGCGACGCTACACCCAGCGGACGCCCACCTCCCTCCGCGGCGTGCTGCCCGGCACCTACCCCATCACCGTGGCCCTCAAGGGTCATCGCGTCTGGAAACGCAGGGTAGCCGTTGAGGCGGGGCACGCCACGGCGTTCGACCATATCCTGCTGTTGCCTGACGTGCTGCGGCAGCACGTCCTCGTCTCCGACCGCTGCGAGGAGCTGCTGGCGAGCACCGATGCCCACCTGCTCGTGGTCCGCTGCGGGCCGTTGCTGCGGGATCTTCGCCTCTACCATCGTCGGGAGGCGACGCTCCTGCCGCTGCGGGTGCCAGGCGTCGCCTGGCAGGACGCGCGGATCCGCGAAGCCGTCACGATGCGGGACGGGGCGGGGCTGGTCCTCTCCGTGGCCAGCCGCGAGGGGCCTCGGTGGGTGTGGGTGGACGCGGAGAGGGCCCCTGAGGTCTTCCTGGATCTGACCCCCCTGGTCCCTGATCCGGTCGCGGAGATCCAGTGGGATCCGCGGGAGAGCCATCTGCTCTTCGTGCGTTCACCCGATCGCCTCATCCGCGTCGATGTCGAACGCGGCACGAGCACGCTCGTGGCCGCCGAGGCGCTCCGGGGCGTTGGGATGTTCCGGAAGTGGCTCTACGTGGTCAGCCGCGAGGGCACCATCGAGCGCCGCGATGCGGGGGGCAAGACCGTCGAGGTCGTGCTGGATGACCCCGCCGCCCGGGCGCTCTTTCAGCAGGGCCGCTTCCGGGTCGTCGTGTGCGATGAAGACACGATCTTCTTCATCGGCGAGCGCGGTGAGCTGCTGTCGACGCAGCCGCCGTATCTGCTGCTCAAGCACGGGGTGCGCGATGTCGCGTGGGATCCGCTCCAGGAGCGGCTGCTGGTGCGGCAGCGCGAGAGGCTTGGCGTCCTCGAGCCTCCAGACCGGGGCCTGCCCAAGGACGTGCTGGCGCGCCCCGGGATTCGCTGGATCTTCACGGACGGCAGCGATCTCCGGCAGGCCTTCTGGGTGTATGACGGGTCCCATGTGCTCATCCGTGATGGGGAAGAGGTGGCGCTCCTGGAGCGGCCGATCGGGGATCACCCGCCGGTGATCCAGACGCTGGTCCGCGTCCAGCCACGGAGCGATGTGCGCGTGGTCGAGCCCGCCGGGACGCTGTATTATCTGGACCACCCGAGCGGCCACCTGCGGGCCCTCGAGGTGTTTCCCACACACGAAGTGGTCACCCTGCCGTTTCGGGAGCCTTGAGGAATGAGGTTTCAGTTTTCCCGCCAAGGACTGGAGGGGACCGAGCGGATCCGCGAACGGATCTTTGAGTGCCTGCCGGGCGCGACGAGCTGGACCCTGTTGGCGGGCATGCTCGTCCTCTCCTTTTGGAAGCCGTTCCTGGCTGCGGTCCTCGTGATCGCGATCGATCTCTACTGGCTGCTCAAGCTGCTGTACCTGACGCTGTTCCTCGTCCTGTCGTATCTCCGGTTGTCCCTTGAGCGGCAGACCGACTGGATGGCGCGGGTGGAGGCGATCGGCCGGTGGCCCACCGTGGAACTCACGCCGCCCCTCCCGCACGCCGCCCCGGCGCAGCGGCTGTCGCACTGGATCTTCCAGCGCCGGATGCTGGCGCTGGCCGCCAGCGGTCGCCCCCCGCCGCCGCTTGCGCAGATCCACCACCTGGTCATCATCCCCATGTCCACGGAGACGCAGGAGATCGTGGAGCCCGGCGTGACGAGCCTCTCGCGGCAGCGGTTTCCGCCCTCCCGCATCCTGGTCGTGCTGGCGGTCGAAGGGCGCGCCAGCGACGAGGTGAAAGCCGGCGCGGCACGGATCCAAGCGCACTCGTGCGCCCAGTTTCTCGACGTCATGGTCGTGGAGCACCCGGACGGCCTGCCGGGCGAGGCGCGCGTCAAGGGGGCCAATGTGACCTGGGCCGCGAAGGCGGCCGCGCGCGTGTTCCAGGAGCGGGGCGTTCCGTTCGAGCGCGTGGTCGCCTCGTGCTTCGACGCGGACACGGTGGTGAGCGAGCAGTACATGGCGTGCCTGACCTACCATTTCATGATGTGTCCGCAGCGCACGCGGGCGAGCTTCCAGCCGATCCCGGTCTACCACAACAACATTTGGGAGGCCCCCGCCTTCGCGCGGGTGCTCGACATCGGCTCGTCCTTCTTCCAGTTGATCGAGCTGACCAACCCCCAGACGCTGGTGACCTTCTCCAGCCACAGCATGAGCTTCAAGGCCCTCGTGGACGTGGGCTACTGGCCGATCGACCTGATCTCGGACGATTCCGCGATCTTCTGGAAGGCGCTCGTGCACTTCGACGGCGACTACCGCGGCGTGCCGATGTACATCACCCTGTCGATGGATGTGGTCAACGCCGGGACCTGGCGGCGGACCGCCCTGCATGTGTACCGGCAGAAACGCCGGTGGGCGTGGGGGGTGGAGAACTTCCCGCTCGTCATGCGGGCATTCTCGCAGCGCAACGCCATCCCGCTCCTCGACAAGATCCGCTACAGCGTGAAGCTGTTTGAAGGGCATGTGGGCTGGGCCACCTGGCCGTTTTTGCTGAATGTGATCGGCTGGTTGCCGGCGATCCTGGTGGGGCGCGAGTTTCCCAACTCGGTCCTCTACTACAGCGCCCCGCGGATCACGGCGCTCATCTTCGGCCTGGCGTCGGTGTCGCTGCTGACGAGCATCGTCTTGAGCTGCGGCTTCCTCCCGCGGCCCCCGGACGGCCGGCCCTGGTGGACGCGCGTCCGGTACCTGTTCGAGTGGCTGCTGGTGCCGCTGATCAGCATGTGCTGGGGGGCGTTGCCGGCGCTGGACGCCCAGACCCGCCTGCTGCTGGGCCGCTATATGGAGTTTTGGGTCACCGAGAAGCGCCGCGCACCGATGCCGGTCCCTGTGGTATGATGGAGCGCTGATGCGCCCTTCGCAAACGCTCATGCGCATTCGCGGCAGGTCTGCGCTGGAGGCGGGTCCTGGCCAG
>CAZKXY010000009.1:0-30365 GCA_964556925.1 uncultured Planctomycetales bacterium
TCGAAGGTGCGGATGCCGCGCTCGCAGAGCACCACGTTGAAGTTGCCCTGGTCGAGGAGGTATTCGGCCGCCAGCAAAAACTCCGTGATGGTCGCCGACAGCCCCCGCTTGAGCAGAACCGCCTTGCGCGACTGGCCCGCTTCCTTCAGCAGCTCGAAGTTCTGCATGTTGCGCGCGCCGATCTGGAGGATATCCGCGTACTGCTCCAACAGCGGCAGATCCCGGATGTCCATCAGCTCGGTCACGACCGGCATGCCGGTGTCCTTCCCCGCCTCATGCAGCAGCTTCAACCCCTCCTCGCCCAAGCCCTGGAACGAGTACGGGGACGTGCGCGGCTTGAACGCCCCGCCGCGCAGGATATGGGCGCCCGCCTGCTTGACCGCCCGGGCGGTGTCGAACAGCATCTGGCGGTTCTCCACCGAGCAGGGACCGGCCATGACGACCAACGCCTTGCCGCCGATCTTCACGCCGCCGGCCGTGACGAAGCTGGGCTCGGGCTTGAACTCGCGCGAGACCAGCTTGTACGGCTTCAGCACCGGCATCACTTTCTCGACGCCGGGGATCACCTCGAGCGGCTGCACCCGCAGCGCGTCCTCCGGACCGATCACGCCGATGATGGTCCGCTCGGTGCCCTTGGACACCATGGGCTTCAGGCCCAGCGCCTTGACCCGCTCGAGGAGATGGTCGAGCTGCTTCTTCGTCACGTCCGGTTTCAAGACAATGATCATGCGCCCCTCCTAGAGGTGTCAGGCACTTTTCCCGCTTTGAAAAGTGCCTGACACCTTTTCAGCGCGGCGATGAGGCGGCGGTTCTCGGGCATCGTGCCGATGGTCACGCGGAGGCACCCGCTCAGCTTCCAGGCGCTCATCTCGCGCACGATGACGCCGCGGCGCACCAGTGCGCGCGCGACCTCGTCGGCCCGGGGACCCGCCTGCACCAGCAGGAAGTTCGTCACGCTCGGCACGACGCGCAGCCCAAGCGCCGCAAGCTGCCGCGTGAGATAGCGGCGGCCCTCCTGCACCATCCGGCGCGTCCGCGAGACAAAGGCCGCGTCATCCAGCGCCGCCACGGCGGCGGCCTGCGCCAGGCTGTTCACGTTGAAGGGCTCGCGCACCGCCTCCATGGCCGCGATGAGCGACGACTGGGCGACGCCGTAGCCGATCCGCGCGCCGGCCAGCCCATACGCCTTGGAGAAGCTGCGGGTGACGAGCAGCGGGTGCTCTGCGACGGAGGCCAAGGTCTGCGGGTAGTCCTGCGCTTCGACAAACTCGTAATAGGCTTCGTCGACGAACGCCAGGGTCTGCGCCGGCAGATCGCGCAGGAACGCCGCAAGCTCCCGCGCCGTCACGTAGGTGCCGGTCGGGTTGTCGGGGTTGGCGATGAAGACGAGCTTCGTGTGCGGGGTCACCGCCGCCTGCATGGCCTTCAGGTCGTACCGGAATTCGCGCAGCGGCACCGCCGTCACCGAGGCACCGCAGGCGCGCGCCTGCAGCTCATAGATCAAAAACGTCGGGGCGGCCACGACGACTTCGTCGCCAGGATCGACGAACGCCCGCAGCGCCAGCACGATCAGCTCATCCGAGCCGTTACCGAAGATCAGCGATGCCGGATCGACCCGCAGCTTCCGGGCGAGCTTCTCGCGCAGCAGCCGGCACGTCGAATCCGGGTACCGGTGCAGCGACCCGATCGCCTCGCGCAGCGCCGCCACGGCCTTCGGCGATGGTCCCAGGGCATTCTCATTTGACGCGAGCTTGATCACCGAGGAGAGCTTCAGCGTCCGCTTGATCTCCTCGATCGGGGTGCCGGGCTGGTAGCGGGTGAGCTCCCGCACGGCATCCCGCGCCCGCGGGTCCACCGCGGTCATGCCTTCGCCGTGGGGTAGGAGCCGAGTACCCGCAGGTACAGCGTGGACTGCTGCAGCGCCCGGAGCGCCCGCTTGACCTGCGGCTCGGATTCGTGGCCGGCGAAATCGATGAAGAAGTCGTACTCCCATGCTTTTTTCTTCGAGGGCCTGGACTCGATCTTGGTCAGGTTGATCCGCTCGCGCTTGAACGGCGTCAGCGCGTCGGAGAGCGCCCCGGGCCGGTCCTTGAGCGCGAAGAGCAGCGAGGTCTTATGGCGCCGGCCCCGCCGGGGCTGGCGCAAGCTCAGGATGAGAAACCGCGTCTTGTTCTCCCGATCATCCGCAATCGGCACCGCCGCCAGGTGACGGCCGCGCGCCGCCTCCTCCCGCCCAATCGCCGCCACGTGCTTCAGCGGCGAGGTGGGGTGGAGGCGGCCGTGGCTGAGCACCGCGTCCACCGCTTCCGCGGTGGAGTTGGTCTCAAGCAGCACGATCTTGTGAGCCAGGTGGGCGCGCAGCCAGCGCCGGCACTGCGCCAGCGCCTGCGGATGCGAGTAGACCGCCTGAATCGATGAGAGCGTGGCGGCCGGCGGCCTCACGAGGTAATGCCGGATCGGAAACTCGATCTCCCCCGCGATGCGCACCGGGGAGTCCTTGAAGTCGATGAAGCGATCCAGCGTGTGGGTCACCGCCCCTTCGAGCGAGTTCTCGACCGGCACGACGCCGTAGTCGGCGCGGCGACGCTCCACCGCGCTGAACACGTCGTCCACCGTCGGCTCATGCGCGTACCGGCTGCGCGTCCCGAACCGTCGCTGCGCCGCCAGGTGCGTATTCGTATGCTCTGGACCTAGGTACGCTATTGTGAGCATCGTGGCGTGAGCCACCATTGTTTCTCTTCTCGGACCCTTTCTATTTTCCTCTCGATCGACCGAAGGAAAATAGAAGTGGTCCGGCTCTTGCGCTATCTGGTGCGCGATCTGGTTTTTCCCCTGGCACGTTCTCGCCGGCGGCACTCGCTCAGGATCGCTTGAAAGATGTGCCGGATGGCGCGCTCTGACAGCGGCCCGCGGTTCGCCCGCGCGACATGGCGCAGGACGATGGCCTCACGCCGAGCGTCATAGACCGGCCACTTCCTGCGATCCTTGATGCGGCCGATCACCAGGGCCAGCGCGGCGCGCCGGTTCACCACCGCCAACAGCGCCCGGTCGAGCCGGTCGATTCGCTGGCGCACGGTGGCGAGCTTCGGCGCGCGGGGCCTACGAGCCATCCGAGGCGCCTGCCTGCGCCGCAGAGCTCATCTGCGACTCTGGCGCGGCAGGTAGCAGGGCGGCCACCGGCTCGGACGCAGCCGCGGGCGCGGCGGGCAGGTCGGCCGTCGGCTCCTTGACGGCGGGCAGGTGCAGGCTGGGCAGCGCCTCGAGGGACTTCAACCCGAAATGGCGCAGGAATTCCATCGTGGTGGCGTAGAGAAACGGCCGGCCAGGGCTTTCCTTCCGCCCGGCGATCCGGACGAACCGGCGCTCCAGCAGCGTCTCGAGCGACGCGGTCACATCCACGCCCCGGATCGCTTCCACCTCCGCCTTCGTGACCGGCTGCCGGTACGCGATGATCGCCAGCGTCTCCAGCGCCGCGGCGCTCACCGCATCCGGCTTGGGGCTCTGCAGGGCGCGCGTGATCCACGGCGCCAGCGCCTGGTCGGTCACGATCTGGTAGCCGCCGGCCACCTCCAGGATCTGAAACGCCCGGCCCGACGCGGCGTATTCCCCGTTCAGTGTCTGGAGCAGCGCGCGGAGCTTCAGCGGCTCCAGGTCAGGCAGGATCTCCGCCAGCCGCTTGAACGCGAGCGGCTGGCCGAACACGAACAGCAATCCTTCGAGAATGCGTTTGGCCTGCGTGTCATCCATGGCGACCCTCAGAGGCTGCAATCACGATCTCTCCAAACAGCCGCTCCTGGAACGCCTGCGCCACCCGCTGCCGGATCAATTCCAAGAGCGCCAGAAACGTCACGACGAGCTCCAGCTTGCTCTGCTGCGGGGTGAACAGCTCCAGGAACCGGACCTGGCGCCTCACCGTCAACAGCACCCGCAGCTCCTGGATCTTCTGCTCCACCGTCCAGGGTTCCGCCGTCACTTCGTAGACCGGCGCGGTGGCGCGCTCCAGCACCTTGGCGAAGGCGGTCATGAGGTCGGTGAGGCCAACCTCGAACGGCGCCGTGGACGGCGCGGGCGTCGCCTGTGCCAGCGCCGGATCGCCCTGCCGCGTGAAGTGCTGATGCTGCAGCGCGTGCAGCTCAGCCAACAGCTGCGCCACCGTCTTGAACTGCTCGTATTCCTTCAGCCGTCGCTCCAGCTCCTCGAGGCTGATGGGGATCTCCTCGTCCTCGGCCGGCTGCGGCGGCTGGGGCAGCAGCCCCCGGGCCTTGATCGCCATGAGCTGGCCCAAGAGCGGCAGCGGCTCGGCCAGCGCGTTCAAGTCGGCGGGTTGTGCCTTCACGTGCTGTCGGAAGCTGGCCGTCAGCTCCACCAGCTTGATGAGAAACACATCCACAAGGTTGAGCTTGGCCAGCTCCACCAGCAGGTGCAGCGGCCCTTCGTACAAGTCGGCGTCCACCTGGTATCTCATGACAACCCGACTGCCTGTTTCACTTCACGCAGCGTCGCGTGCGCGACCGCCCGGGCCTTCGCCGCCCCCTCCTGCAGCATGACGTCCAGCTGCTTCCGCGAATACTGCGCGCGGGCACGCCGGAACGGCTCGGTCAAGTGAATGAGCTCTTCGGCGAGCTCCTGCTTGTTCTGGACGCAGCCGCGCCTGGCGGTGCGGCACCCTTCCCAGACTCGCGCATACTGATCCGGCGCGAACAGCCGCCAGTAGTTGCAGACGTTGCACGCCTCCGGGTGGCCGGAGTCGGTCATCTTGATCCGCAGCGGGTCGGTAAACATCTTCTGCGTCGTGGCCCGGATCGCCTCGGGCGGCTCGGCCAGGCTGATCGTGTTGCCGTAGCTTTTGGACATCTTCCGCCCGTCGGTGCCCAGCAGCTTGGGCGCCTTTGTCAGCAGCGCCTTCGGCTCCGGGAAGAGCTCGCGCTTCGTCAGCGCATGCAGCCGCCGCACGATCTCGCGCGTCAGCTCCAGGTGCGGCAACTGGTCCTCGCCGACCGGCACCGCGTGGGCCTTGTAGAGGAGGATGTCCGCGGCCTGCAGGACAGGATACCCCAAAAAGCCATAGGTGGCCAGGTCGCGCCCCTCGACCTCCCGGAGCTGCTCCTTGTACGTGGGCACGCGCTCCACCCAGCCGAGCGGCGTGATGATGGCGAGGATCGTGAACAGCTCCACGTGCTCCGGCACGTCGGATTGGCGGAAGATCACGCTGCGGGTGGGATCAATGCCGGCAGCGAGCCAGTCGGCGACGTTGTCGTAGGACCAGTCACGGAGGCGTTCGGGATGCTCGTACTCGCTCATGAGCGCGTGGTAGTCCGCGACCATGAAGAAACACTCGTGGGCGTCCTGGAGGGCCTTCCAGTTGGTGAGTGCGCCGACGAGGTGGCCGAGGTGGAGCTGGCCGGTCGGCCGCATCCCGCTCAGAACGCGCTGCCGCATTATCAAAAAGTGCCAGGCACTTCGCTGCTTCGATTTCCTGGGAACCTGTGGAAAACTCGAGTTATCCACAGACCAGCAAAAATTCGAACCGGCAAAGTGCCTGGCACTTTCATGCAAGTTTCCGGGCGACCTTCTTCAGCTCCCAGGCCTCGAGGAGGTCGCCAACCTGGAGGTCCACGTTGCCCTCGAGCAGAATGCCGCACTCGAACCCTTCCGTCACCTCGCGCGCGTCGTCCTTGACCCGTTTGAGGTTCCCGATCTTCCCCTCCGCGACGCGGTCCTTGCCGCGGATGACGCGGATCGTGCAGTCGCGGCGCACCGCGCCCTTGACCACCATGCAGCCCGCCACGAGCCCCGCCTTGGAGATCTGGAACAGCTTGCGCACCTCGGCGCGTCCGATGAACGTCTCCTCGATCTCCGGCTCAAGCAGCCCCTCGATGGCCGCCTTGATGGCGCCGACGAGTTCGTAGATGATCTGGTAGAGGTGGACGTCCACACCCTCGGTGGCCGCCAGCACCTGGACCTTCGGCTCGATCCCCACGTGGAAGCCGACGATGATCGCGTCCGACGCGGCCGCAAGGATCACGTCCGACTCGTTGATGTCTCCGATGCCGGCGTGCAGGATCCGAAACGTCACCTCGGTCTTCTCGGTGTCCAGCTTCTCGAGACTCTGGGTGATTGCCTCCAGCGAGCCCTGGACGTCCGCCTTGAGGATCAGGCGCAGCTCCTTGAGCTTCCCCTCGCTGATCTGCTGGTGCAGCTCGGCCAGCGTGATCCGCTTCGGGTGCACCACGGCGCGCTGCGCGCGGGCCTCAGCCCGCTGCTCGGCGAGCTGCCTGGCCAGCTTGTCGTCCTGGACCACGAGGAACCGGTCTCCGGCCTGCGGCACCTCCGGCAGCCCTAGCACTTCGACCGGCATGGCCGGCCCGGCCTCCTTGACGCGGTGGCCGTGGTCGTTGTGCATCGCCCGCACCCGCCCCACCAAGTGGCCGACCACGATGGTATCCCCGACGCGCAGCGTGCCCTGCTGCATCAACAGCGTCGCCACCGGCCCGCGCTCCTTCGTCTGCTTCGCCTCCACGACAGTGCCCTGCGGCTGGGCAGTCGGGTCGGCCTTCAGCTCCAGCATCTCGGCTTCGAGCAGCAGCATCTCAAGGAGCGTCTCCAGCCCCTGCCGCGTCTTCGCCGACACCGGCACCATGATGGTCTTCCCGCCCCAGTCCTCCGCGATCAGGCCGTACTGGGTCAACTGTTGTTTGACCTTCTGCAGGTTGGCGTCCGGTTTATCGACCTTGTTGATCGCCACGACGATCGGCACGTCCGCCGCCTTGGCGTGGTCGATCGCCTCGACGGTCTGCGGCATCACGCCGTCGTCGGCCGCTACGACGAGCACGACAATGTCGGTCACGTTCGCGCCGCGCGCCCGCAGGGCGGTGAACGCCTCATGCCCCGGCGTATCCAGGAACGTCACCTGGCCCTTCTTGAGGAGCACCTCGTACGCGCCGATGTGCTGGGTGATCCCGCCCGCCTCGCCGCCGGCCACGTTCGCCTGACGGATCGCGTCGAGCAAGCTGGTCTTGCCGTGGTCCACATGGCCCATGAACGTCACGACCGGCGCGCGGGGCACGACCTTGGCCGGATCCGGCGCGGACGCCTTTAGCAGTTGCTCCTCGAGCGTCGGCTGCGGGGCGATCTCGCAGTTGAAGGCCCTGGCGACCTTGGTCGCGGTGGCCTCATTGAGCAGCTGCACGATGGAGGCGAAGACCTTCTGCTGCATCAGAAACTTGATCAGCTCGCTGGGGCTGACCCCGATTTTCGCCGCCAGGTCCTTGACGGTGATGGGGAATCTCACTTCCAGCAGCTTCGGAACGGCCGGTTCGGGCGCGGGCGGCACAACCGGAGGGGGCGCCGCAATCGGGGCGGGCGGCGCGGCTGGCCTGACCGGCGCTGGCGCACCTGCCAACTTCCGCGCAGCGGCAGGCAGAGCGGCGGGCTTCACCGTTGGCGTCGGCGCTTTGGGCGGTACCGGAGCGGCTTTCGGCGGCGCGGCAGGCGCAATGGTTGCGCTGGCGGTCTGCGCGCGCGGCGCGATGGCTGCCGTCGGCTTGGGCGCCGGAGCCGTGGGTGTGGCCGCCGCTGGCGCCGGCCTCACCGCCGTGGCGGCCGGCCGCTTGACCGGCCCTGCTTTCGGCTTGACGGCCGGGGGGGCTTTCGCGGCTTGCGGTTTTTTGGGCGGCTGGCTGCGGGCCATCGCCTTGCGCGCGCGATTGATGGCGTCCGCGTCCAGCGTGCTCATGGCGGACTTCGCCTCGATCTTCCATTCCTTGAGCTTCACGAGCAGCTCCTTCGAGCTCAAATCGAGCGCTTTCGCTAACTCGCGCACGCGCATCTGTCACGCACCCCCCTCGCCTTCCCCACCCTGCGGCGCAGGCGGCTCAGCGCGTTCCTGCGGCGGATGGGCCCCGGGCTCCGCGCCGGCTTCCGGCGCCGGTTCGGGCACGGCTGCGGTGTCAGGAGGCGGGGCCTCTCGGCTGGGGGGCTGTGACGCCAGGAGCTGCTGCGCCGAGGCCAGCAGCTTCTGCGCCGTCTTCTCACCGATCCCCTCGATGGCCGTGAGCTGCTCGACGCTCATGCCCGCCAGCTGCTGGACCGAGGTGATCCCGGCGTTGCTCAGCCGCTTCTCCATCGCCGGGCCGACGCCCTCCAGCGCGCGGACGTCCACCGTCGCCAGCTGGCTCTTGCTCTTGATCTCGAGCTGCCAGCCGGTCAGCTTCGACGCCAGGCGGACATTCTGGCCCTTCTTGCCGATGGCCAGCGAGAGCTGGTCGTCGTCCACGATCACCAGCGCCTGTTTCGTCTCCTCCTGCAGGCGGATCTCGGCGATCTTCGCCGGCGAGAGCGCCGCGCCGATGAAGTCGGCTGTCGCCTCGTGCCAGCGGATGATGTCGATCTTCTCGCCGTGCAGCTCCCGGACGATGTTCTTCACGCGCGTCCCGCGCATGCCGACGCAGGCGCCGACGCAGTCGACCTTGTCGTCCTTCGAGGCCACCGCGATCTTGGTGCGATCGCCCGGCTCCCGGGCGATCCCCTTGATCTCCACGATCCCTTCTGAAATCTCCGGCACCTCCAGCAGGAACAGGCCCCGGATGAACCCCTCATGGGTGCGGGTGAGGACGATCGAGGGCCCCTTGGTGCTCTTGCGCACTTCGAGGACGTAGCCTTGGACCATGTCGCCCTGGTGGTATTCCTCGTGGGGGATGCGCTCGGCCTTTGGCAGGATGGCCTCGGCGCGGCCGAGCTCGATGATGATGTCGCCGCGCTCGAAGCGGTGGACTGAGCCGGTGACGATGTCACCGACGCGGCCCTGGAACTCGATGAAGATGACCTCCCGCTCGGCCTCGCGGATCTTCTGGATGATGACCTGCTTGGCGGTCTGGGCCGCGATACGGGTCAGGCGGGCGGAGTCCACCTCTTTGTCGCCGACGACGGCGACGATGCGGCCGGTCTTGCGGTCAAGGGTCGCCGTGGCCTCGGCCTCCTCCGGAACCCCCTCGCTCTTTTTGGCCGCGGTGGCGACCGCCGCCTCAATGGCTTGGATGAGGATCTCGCGATCGATCCCCTTATCCCGCTCGATCGCACTCAAAATGGAAAGGAGTTCTCCATTCATGTTCCGCTTACCACCGCACGGCTTTTTTCGCGCTGCGGATCTCGGTCAACGGAATCGTGACGTTGCCCGACGTGAGCTGCAACACGATGGCGGCGTCTTGGACCGCCAGCAGCATGCCGTCCAACGCCTTCCGCTTGCCCTCCGGGCTCTCAAGTTCAACGACCAGCTCCTCGCCGATGGCCCGCTCGAAATCCCGCTTGGTGACCAACGGCCGGTCCAGCCCCGGCGAGGACACTTCCAGCAGGTAGCCGCCCTCGATCAGGTTGGCGTCCTCCAGCGCCCGGCCGATCCGCTCATTGACCATGGCGCACTGCTGGATCGTCACGCCGCCCACCTTGTCCACCAGCAGACGGATCACCTGCTGGGGCCCGCTCGGCCGGCAGCTCAACTCCACGAGCTCCAGCTCCCGCTCGGCCAGGATGGGCTCCACCAGCGCCCGGATCCGCGTCACCAGCGTGTCGTCCATGTCGGTAGAGAACAAAAAAAGTGGGCGCAACCCACTTTGTGTGGTCGAATGAAGTCGACTGTACCCTACTACGCGGCGGGACTCTTGTCAAGCCGGTGTCAGACACCTTTCCCGCTTTGAGAAGTGTCTGACACCTTTTGGAGCAGGGTGTGGACGGCCTCGACGAGCGATTGAGGGGAGACGGTCGTGGATTCCTTGGTGGCGCGCAGGCTGACCTCGAGTTGGCGGCCGGCCTGCCAGGCCTTGCCGACCACCACACGCACGGGGATGCCGATCAGGTCTGCATCCTTGAGCTTGCTGCCTGGAGATTGCGGCCGGTCATCCAGCAGCCCCTCGAACCCGGCGGCGGTCAGCGCCTCGAGGGCCTGCTCGCCCGCCTGCAGCGGCTCGGCCTGGTTGGCCTCCATCACCGTGACGAGCACGTGGAAGGGCGACAGGCTCACCGGCCAGATGATCCCGTCTTTGTCATGCCGCTGCTCGATCGCCGACGCGAGGATCCGGTTGATGCCGATGCCGTAGCAGCCCATGATCATCGGCTTGGCCGATCCCGCCTCATCCTGGACGACGGCGTGCAGGGCTTGGCTGTACTTCGTGCCCAGCTTGAAGACATGGCCCACCTCGATCGCCTGAATGAACTGCAGGCGCTTGCCGCAGCCTGGACAGGGATCCGCTCCGGTGATGACGCGCAGGTCGGCCACGAGGCTCGGCGTAAAGTCGCGTCCGGGGTTGACGTGGATCAGGTGGGCCTCTGGCTGGTTGGCTCCGGCGACCCCGTTGACGACGCCCATGACGGCGTGGTCCGCCAGCAGCCGCACGCCGTCGAGCTTGACCGGCCCGGTGAACCCGACCGGAGCGCGGCTGACCCGCTCAATCATCTGCGCGGAGGCCATCTTCAGGCGGGCGCTGCCCACCGCTCGGGCCAGCTTGCTCTCGTTCACGTCATGGTCGCCGCGCACCAGGACCGCCACCGGCGTCTCGCCCGCTTCATAGAGCAGCGTCTTGATGAGTTTCGACGCCGGCACCTTGAGGAAGCGGCTGACCTGCTCGACGGTGTGCTGCCCCGGCGTCTTGACCACCTCAAGCGGCTTGGAAACTTCTCGGGGCTCCAGACTCGGGGCTCGGGGCTCGGGACAGCGCGCGGCGTCGAGGTTCGCGGCGTAGCCGCAGCCGGCGCACCGGACCACCTGGTCTTCCCCGCTGTCGGCCGGGGCCATGAACTCGTGGGAGAGCTCGCCGCCCATCATGCCCGGGTCGGCCTCGCAGGCCAGCACGGTCAGGCCGCAGCGCGAGAAGATGCGCTGGTAGGCGTCGTACATCGCCTGGTAGCTGGCGGTGAGGCCTTCCGGGGACACGTCGAAGCTGTAGGCGTCTTTCATGAGGAACTCCTTGGAGCGGATGACGCCGGAGCGCGGGCGGGGCTCGTCGCGGAACTTGGTCTGGATCTGGTAGACGGTGACCGGCAGCTGCTTGTGCGACTTGACCTCGGCGAGGAGGTCGGTGACGACCTCCTCGTGCGTCGGGCCGAGCGCCATCTCCTTGCCGGTGCGGTCCGTGAACCGGATCAGCACCTCGCCCAGGACCTCATCGCGGCCGGTGGCCTTCCACAGCTCCACCGGCTGCAGCGCCGGCAGCAAAAGCTCCTGCGCGCCGGCGCGGTCCATCTCCTCGCGGACGATCGCGATGGCCTTCCGGAGCGCGCGCAGCCCGAACGGCAGGTACGAGTAGGCCCCGGAGCCCAGCCGGCGGATGAGGCCGGCGCGGACCATCAGCTTGTGGCTGACGGCCTCGGCGTCTTTGGGGTCCTCGCGCAGCGTCGGCAGGAAATACTGCGACCATCGCATGCGTTACTCCACCAGCATCTCGCGAATCACGGATTTGATCGAAGCGATAGTTTTGGCTTCCAGCTTGCCCAGCCGCTTGACCAATCGCCGCTTATCAACAGCCCGTATCTGGTCCACCATAACCCAGCCAGCGGTTCGTGCAAAGGTGACGGGGACGCGCGTCGGATAGGCATGGGACTTGGTGGTCATCGGAGCGATGATGACGGTGCCCAGAGACTGGTTCATCTCATTTGGTGAAATGACGGCGCAGGGGCGGGATTTCTTGACTTCGTGGCCGAGGGTGGGAGCGAGGGCGACAAGGAAGACGTCGTATTGGCTGATCACCATTCCCACGTTTCGATATCGAGATCGAGGGTATCTGGAATCAGTAAGCGATCCTCCCGTTGCTCATGCATCCGTTTGAACGCCGCGTCCCACCCCGCACGCGGACGGCTCCGAATGGGGCGAATCATGATCACCTCGCCTTTGACGCTCAGGTCCACAGCGCCCCCGATGCGGCAGAGGTCTAGCACGGCGCGAGGAATGCGAACGCCCTTCGAGTTGCCAATCGGAACGATGTGGGTTTTCATCTCCAGGAATCTCCACGACTGGAGTAATTATATCGTAATTACACCACGCGCGTCAACACATGCGTCAGGAGAAAGTAGCGTGACCGCCTCAGTGCGCCATCAGCGGCCAGCTGTCGAGAGGGGGGTCGGAATGGCGTGATGAGGAAAGCAGGCGCCGCACCTCCTCCATCAGTGAATCGACCATCTTGGCCTCGGCGACGCGGCGGATCTGGCGGCCCTTGCGGTAGATAACGCCGACCCCGCCGCCGCCGGCCAGGCCGATGTCGGCATGCTCGGACTCGCCCGGGCCGTTGACGACGCAGCCCATGACCGCCACGGTCAGCTCGAGGCAGCGGGGCTCGGTCGCGGCGAGCTGCGCCAACCGCGCCTGGACCTGCCGGGCGATGCCGACGACGTCGATCTCGCACCGGCCGCACGAGGGGCAGGCGATGACGTTGGTCTCGAACCGGCGCAGCTCGAGCGACGACAGGATGCGCCGGGCGACCCGCACTTCGTCAATCGGATCGCCGGTGATCGAGACACGGATGGTATCGCCGACCCCCTCGGCCAACAGCGCCCCGATGCCGATGGCGGATTTCACCGTGGCGGCGTCAGGCAGGCCCGCCTCGGTCACGCCGAGGTGGAAGGGGTAGTCGCACACCTGCGCCATGCGGCGGTAGGCGGCGAGCATCTGGCGCACATCCGAGGATTTCAAGGAGAGCACGATGTCATAGAAGCCGAATCCTTCGAGCAGCCGCACCGACTTCAGCGCGCTCTGCACCATCGCCTCGATGAGGTCGCCGGGGTGCGCGGCCTCGCCTGCCTGCCGGGCAGGCAGGCACTCTGGATCCAGCGAGCCGACATTGACGCCGATGCGAATCGGCATCCCCCGCTCTTTGGCGCGGTCGACCACGTCGCGCACCCGCTGCGGGTTGCGGATGTTGCCGGGGTTCCACCGGATCTTGTCGAAGCCCGCCTCGATTGCGGCGATCGCGAACTGCGGATGGAAGTGGATGTCGGCGACGAGCGGCACCTTGTTCGCTTCGCGGCGGATCGCCGGCAGCGCCTTCGCCGCCTCGATCGTCGGCACCGCCACCCGGACGACCTCGCAGCCGGCCGTGGCCAGTGCGCGGATCTGCCGCACGGTCGCCTCGACGTCGGCCGTGTCGGTCTTTGTCATCGACTGGATGGAGACCGGCGCATCGCCGCCGATGGCGATGGACCCAACGTGAACCTGACGAGTCTTCCGTCTGATCATCGGAACAGCCGGACCGCTGCCATGCTCCTGCAGTCGATCGACAGGAACATGGCAACGGTCCGCTCTTTCCGAATCATGCGCGGCTCTCGCCGCGACATCAGCGGCCGAACCATTTGGCGACCTTGTCCAACAGGCCGAACCGCTGGATGTCGTTGAGGCAGATCACCAGCACCAGCCCCATCAGCACGAGGAAGCTGACCTGCGCCGAGCGCTCCTGGATGGTCAGGCTGATGGGCCGGCCGCGCAGCTTCTCCATGAGGAGGAAGAACAGGTGGCCGCCGTCGAGGATCGGGATGGGAAACAGATTGACGATCGCCAGGCTGAGGCTGAAGAGGCTGATGAGGAACAGCAGCGGCGCGAACCCCATCCGCATGGCTTCCGACGTCAGGTACACGATGCCGATCGGCCCGGTCACCGAGTCGTTCAGCGACAGCTTGCCGGTCAGCATGAACCAGAACGCCAGGAACGTCTGCGCCACCCACTCGTGCTGCTGCTGCATGGTGCGCGCCGCCGCGTCCCAGGGGCCGAGCCGGTACGCCTCAAACTGCCCGCTGGGCGAGATGCCGATCAGACCCACGGTCCTGCGCTGGCTGAAGGGGTCGGTGATCGTGCGGGCCTTCGGGGTCACCGTCAGGGACCGTGAGGCGCCGTCCCGCGTCACGCGCAGCGTGAGCGGCACCCCCGGCGCGCCATAGATGGCCTTCGTCATCTCCTCCCACGTGCGTACCGGTTTCCCATTGACCGCGTCAATCCGGTCGCCGGACGCCAACCCCGCGGCCTGCGCGGGCATGTCCTCCATCACCTTCCCCACGACTGGCAACAGCTCCGGAAAGCCCACCATGAACACAACCCACAGGCTGAGCAGCGCCACCAGGTAATTCACGAGCGGGCCGGCGAAGATGATGAGCGCCCGCACCCCCAGCGGCTTGCCGCGGTACTCCCAGGGACGCGGCGCCCCCCTCGCCGGGGGCGGGGCCCCCTCTGGTGCGCTGCGCGCACCATCTCCCCCCGTGGGGGAGTTACCTCTGGCTTCGCCATCTCCCCCGCTAGGCGGGGGGGTCTCCTCGGCACGCTGCTCGCCGGCCATCTTCACGTAGCCGCCGAGCGGGATCGCGCTGATCGCGTACTCGGTAGCGCCGCGGGTCCAGGCCAACAGCGTGGGGCCGAACCCGACGGAGAACCGCAGGATGCGCACGCCGGCCCAGCGCGCCACCAGGAAATGCCCAAGCTCGTGGACGACGATGAGCCAGCCGAGCAAGAGAATAGCAATTACCGAGGAGCCCATTGATGGGTGGCCACGCGCTGCTGGGCGGTCTGGCGCGCCCAGGCATCGACGGCGAGGATGTCCTCAAGCGTCGGATAGGCGACCGGCGCGTGTTGCTCCAGGGTGTCGGCGATCACGCGAGGGATGTCCACAAACGGGATGGCTTCGTCCAGGTAGGCCTGGACCGCCGCGTCGTTGGCGCCGTTGAGCGCCACGCAGGCGCTCTCTCCCGCCGCGGCCGCGTTCAGCGCCAGCCGCAAGCAGGGAAACTGCTCGAGATCCGGCTCGAGGAAGCGCAGGTGGCCGAGGCGGGTCAGCGCCAGCGGCGGCAGCGGGCTCTCCCAGCGCTCGGGGAAGCTGAGCGCGTACTGGATCGGCAGCCGCATGTCGCACGGGCTCATCTGCGCCAGGATGGTGCCGTCGTCGACCTCCACCAGCGCGTGCACCGCCGCCTCGGGATGGATGACCACGCGGATCCGCGCGAGGGGCAGATCAAATAGCCACCGCGCCTCGATGACCTCCAGCCCTTTGTTCATGAGCGTCGCCGAATCCACCGTGATCTTCCGGCCCATCTGCCATTTCGGATGGGCCAGCACCTCCGCCCGCGTGACGGCCGACAGGGCGGACGCGGGCCGTCCCCACAACGGGCCGCCGCTGCCCGTGATCACGAGGGCGGCCACCCGCTCCCGCGGCACGCCCTGGAGGCACTGGAACAGCGCCGCGTGCTCGCTGTCGATCGGCACCAGCGTCGTGCCGTGCTCGCGCACGAGCCGCATGATGAGCGACCCGGCCATGACCAGGAGCTCCTTGGAGGCGAGCGCAATCCGCTTGCCGGCCTGGATGGCGCGCACCAGCGGCACCAGCGCCTCGCGGCCGGAGGTCGCCATGACAACGAGATCCACGTCGGGGTGGGTGGCCAGCCGGATCAGTCCCTCCGTCCCGGTCCAGATCTCGCGGCCGCCCGCGAGCGGCCGCAGGGCGCCGGCTTTCTCCTCATCCCAGACGGCGACCAGCGGCGGCTCAAAGCGCGCCAGCTGTCGGGCGAGGAGCTCCACCCGCGTCCGTGCGGCGACGCCGACGAGGCGCAGCCGATCCGGGTGGCTGGCGATCACCTCAAGGGTGCTGGTGCCGATCGACCCGGTGGACCCCAGCACCGCGACGCGCTTCATGAGTGGCTCAGTGGCTGAGTGGCGAAAGGTGTCAGACACGTTTCCCGATGCGAGACGACCGGTCGAAAGGTGTCTGACACCTGTTGCGGTCGTCCCAGCGGCTGTTCGACCGAGCCGGAAGGACTCACTCGGCCACCGCGCCCCTGTGCCACGTTGCCACTAACGTGCTTACCCATAAATCAGGATCCCGTAAAACAGCGGCGCCGTGAAGAGGAGGCTGTCGATGACGTCGAGCACCCCGCCCAGCCCCGGCATCAAGCAGCCGGCGTCTTTCACCTGGCAATCGCGCTTGAGGAGCGACTCGGCCAGGTCCCCGAGCTGGCCCACCACGCCGAGGATGACCCCGAGGAGCACTGCCAGGAGGGGCCGGGGCGGCTGGCCGAAGATCGGCTGCGTCCCGAGCATCGGCATCGCCAGCGCGGCGGCGGCGGCGCTGAACACCAGCGAGCCGATCGCGCCTTCGACCGTCTTCTTCGGGCTGATGCGGACCGCCAGGGCGTGGCGGCCCCAGACGTTGCCCACCGTGTAGGCGCCGACATCCCCCAGCTTCGTCACGAGGATGAGGTACAGCACCAGCCACGCGCCCTGCGTGGGATCGACGGTCCGGATATAGAAGAGGTAGCTGAACAGGGCGGCGACGTACGCCAGGCCGAACAGCGTCACGGCCACGCCGCCCAGCGCCTCAAACGTGTTCGGGCGCAGAAACTGCCGGATGAAGATGAGGACGATGGTCGCCGGCCAGAAAATGTCCCACATCCAGCTGATGGCGGTGGCCCCGGGCCCCAGCACCGGGGTCGGCACCAGCCCCGGCTCCACCAGCGAGCGCCAGGCGACGAGGCTGGTGAACACGATGCCCAGCGTCACGCCCATCGCCCGGTGGACGAGGATGCCCCGGTGGCGGGCCATCAGGAAGAACTCATGCAGGGCGGCGGCGATGAACCACGCCACCACGAGCGCGAACGTCCACAGCGGCCACCAGAACAGCGTCACCAGCACGACGCTCACCAGCACGGCAGAACTGAGCAGGCGGCTCATGAGATTGCGCAGGCGATGGGGCGTCAGGTTCACCGGAGGGCCGTACGACGTCGGCGCCGCATCGAGCGCCCGCGCCGCCTGCGTCATCTCCTGCCCTCCGCCAGTTCCCGATCGCCCGCCGGGTCCTGCCGCCTGCGGCAGCCCATGGTGCTCCCCCACCACCTGTCGTCGGCCCACAGGGCCGATGCGCCGCCTGCGGCGGAGCGACAGGTGGTGGGGTGCGCGCCCTGGGCGCCCGCCTCCGGCGTCACCCGGCGGGCCAGCGTGCTGCGTGCTGGCTGCGGGGAGGCGACGCCTGCGGGGAGCGGCACGTCGGCAGCCCGAGCGGGCATGGTGTCCCGAGCGCAGCGAGGGACGAGCGAGGACTGCCGCCGAGCGACCGGCCGCACGCTGGGCGGCCGGAGCGATGCCGCGCACCGCAGGCGAGCCACCCCCGCAGCCAGGGGGCTCATGCCGGGACGGCGACCCTGCCGAATCGCCGCTCGCGCCGTTCGTACACCGCGATCGCCTCCACGAGGTCGTCCTTGGAAAAATCCGGCCAGAGCTTCGGGGTGACGTACAGCTCCGTGTAGGACGACTGCCACAGCAGGAAGTTGGACAGCCGCTGCTCGCCTGAGGTCCGGATCACGAGGTCCGGATCAGGCAGATCCGGCGCGTAGAGCTGCTGGGCGAAGACGGTTTCATCGATGTGCTCCGGGCGCAACTCGCCGCGCGCCACGGCGCGCGCCACGCGGCGCGCCGCATCTACGATTTCCTGCCGGCCGCCGTAGCTGAGCGCCAAGGTGAGCGTCATGCGCTCCAACCGTGCGGTCCGGTCCATGACCTGCTGCAGGCGGGCGAGCACGTCGGGCGGCAACGTCTCCAGGCGGCCGATCGCCCGCAGGCGGATGCGGTTGGTCAGGAGGGTCGGCGTCTCCCGGCGGAGGAAATCGTCAAGGAGCGCCATGAGGTCGTGGATTTCCTCCGGCGGCCGGTCGCGGTTTTCCCAGGAAAACGCGTAGAGCGTCAGGGCCTTGATCCCCAGCTCGCAGCAGGCTTCCACGATCCGCCGGACCGCCTGGGCCCCGCCCTGGTGGCCCAAGACCCTTGGCAGCCCGCGGGCGGCGGCCCACCGCCCGTTGCCGTCCATGATGATGGCAATATGCTTCAGCATGGCGTTCAAAAAGGTGTCAGACACTTTTCAAAGCGGGAAAAGTGTCTGACACCTTTTTACGGCGCCGGTTCCGCTGGTTCTGCAGGCGGCGTGGCCGGCTGGCTCCTGGCCTGGTCCAGCTCAGCCTTCAGCCGCTCCGCCGCGTTCTTCTGCTCCTCGAGCTGCCGCTGCAACGCGTCCCGCTCCCCCGTCAGGGTGTCCACGTCATACTGCAGGTCGTCCACCTCAGACTGCAGCTCGTCCCGATCGAGGCGCACCTGGTCGAACTGCGTCCCCACCGTCGCCAGCGCAATCGCCAGCACCACCAGGACCACGCCCATCAGCGCCAGTGCAATCACCACGCCACGACGCATGCCCACCCCCTGTTACTTGGTGTACCCACGTCCCCCGCTGCGGCCCTCCGCCTGGGCCTCGGCTCGATACGACCGGGCTTGCCCCTTGGGCAGGATGATGATTTCGACCCGGCGGTTCTTCTGCCGGCCCTCCGGCGTGTCATTCGACGCGATGGGGTACTCCTCCCCGTACCCGACCGGGATCAGGCGGCTGCCGTCAACCCCCTTGTCGAGCAGGTAGTCCGCCACGGCATTCGCGCGCGCCACAGACAGCGCGTGATTATCCGCCCATCCCGAGTGCTGGATGGGCTGGTTGTCGGTATGGCCTTCCACGCCAACCGGCTGGTTGGCCACGTCGGCGAGCACCTGCGCCACTTGATCCAGCACGCCGAACGCCGTCCCGCGCAACTGCGCCTTGCCGGAGTCGAAGAGGACCTGATCCAGCACGCGGGTCACCAGCCCCCGCTCATCATAGCCGATGCTCGCATCCGATCCGGCCAGGCGCTGTCCGAGCAGCGCCTTGGCCCGGCGCAGCTCATCGGCCTCTTCGGCCTTCAGCCGGGCGAGCGTCTTGAACTGCTCGAGCTGATCGCTGAGCTCCGCGAGCTGCTGGATATCCCATGGGGAGCGCTTGGCGAAGGTCACCGCGCACCCCGCGGTCGCCACGACGGCAAGACTCATCACCCCGAGTGTGATTGCTCGACGCATCGGCATCTCCTCCCTCAACGCTGCCTCAGTTCCGGTGTCAGGCACCACCCGTCCGGTGTCAGGCACTTCGCTATGCAGATCCGACCGCGAAGAGCCAGACACCGGCGTGGAGCCAGACACCGGTACGCTAACATGCGACGCGGAACCCGTCAAGCTGCGCCACGTGCGGTGCCAGGCACTTTTCTCCGCTCCGTCGACCGAAAAGTGCCAGGCACCGCGAAGGCCTGTTCGCGTTTCGAGCCGGTGGAAATCAGGCAGATGGGCACGCCCAGCAGGGCTTCGAGCCGCTTGAGGTACCGCTGCGCGGCCCGCGGCAGCTGCCCAAAATCCCCCGCCCCGTTGGTCGGCGCGCGCCAGCCTGGCAGCGATTCATAGACCGGCTGGCATCGGGCCAACAGCGCGCTGTCCGAAGGAAACTCCGTGAGGGAGCGCCGGCCGCCGGTCCCATGCTGGTAGCCGACGCAGATCTGGATTTCCGTCATGTCATCCAGCACGTCCAGTTTCGTCACCGCGATCGCGTCGCAGCCGTTGATGCCGATAGCGTGGCGCGCCACCACGGCATCGAACCAGCCGCAGCGCCGGGGGCGGCCGGTCGTGGCGCCGAACTCCTTGCCTCTCGTGCGGATCCGTTCCATCTGCTCCGGAGGGAACTCGGTGGGAAACGGCCCCTCGCCGACCCGGGTGGTGTACGCTTTCACCACCCCGATCACCCGGTCGACGGCCGTGGGCGGCACGCCGGCGCCGGTGCACGCCCCGCCGGCCGTGGCGTTGGACGACGTCACATACGGATAGGTGCCGTGATCCAGATCCAGCAACGTCCCCTGCGCCCCCTCAAAGAGGATGCGCTGGCCCTTGGCGAGCGCCTGCTGCAGGAAGCGCGGTCCGTTCACGACGTGGGGCGACAGGCGCTTGGCGTAGTCAGTATAGCGCGCCAACAGCGCGTCGTAGGCCACCGGCGGCTCTTGGTAGAGCGCTGACAGCCAGCGGTTCTTCTCCGCCACGCATTGCTTGAGCTTCTCCGGAAACGCCTGCGGGTTGCACAGGTCGGCCACGCGGATGCCGCCGCGCGAGGCCTTGTCCGCATAGCACGGGCCGATCCCCCGCCCGGTGGTGCCGATCCGCCCGGCGCGGACCGACTCCTCCAACAGGTCCAGCCGCTTGTGATACGGGAAGATCAGGTGGGCCTGGTCGCTGACCTTGACCGCCTGCTGCACGTCGATGCCCCGGCCGGCGAGCCGTCCCATCTCCTCCAGCAGCGCCTCCGGGTCGATCACCACGCCGTTGCCGATGAGGCCGACCTTGCCGGGGTGCAGCAGGCCTGAGGGGACGAGGTGGAAGATGAACTCCTGCCCGTCGGCGATGACGGTGTGGCCGGCGTTGTGGCCGCCCTGGAAGCGGACGAGGATGTCCGCGTCCTCGCTGAGGACGTCGATGACTTTCCCCTTGCCCTCGTCGCCCCACTGCGCGCCAACGACGACGGTCGTCCGCACCGCTTGAGACAGGGGACGCAGTCGGGTCCGTCTGCCTCGTCTGCCGTCTCGTGTCTCCTGTCTCATGTCTCGTGTCTTAGTCCTTGCGGATGAGCGGCGCTAGAGGGTGATGAGTTTCGCATCCAGCACGTGCCGCAGCTGCTTGACCTGGTCGAGCACGTGGGGGGGCACGTGATTGTCGATGTTGACCACGGTGATCGCGGTGCCGCCCGGCCGGTCGCGGCCGTTGCTCATGCCCGCGATGTTGATCTTCGCCTCGCCCAGCAGCGTCCCGAGCCGGCCGATCAGCCCCGGCTTGTCCTCGTTCTTCAGGATCAGGAGGTAGCCCTCTGGGGTGGCCTCGACGAAGTACCGGTCGATCTTCACGAGGCGCGGCTCGCGCCGGGCCGAGAGGGTCCCCGCCACGCTCAGGGTCTTGCCGTCGCTGCGGAGGTCCAGTGCCACCAGATCCGCGAACTCCGCCAGCTTGCTCGCCTTCGCTTCGACCACCTTGATGCCGCGCTCCGCGGCGATGAGGGAGGCGTTGACGTAGTTGACCCGCTCCCCGACGGCGGGCGTCAGGACCCCCTTCAGCACCGCGAGCGTCACCGAGGAGGTGTCGTGCGCGGTGATCTCACCGGCATAGGTGACGGCGACCTCGGCGATCTGCCCGCCGGAGAGCTGCGCGGCCAGCGAGCCCATCCGCTCCCCGAGGAGGATGTACGGCTGCAGCACCCGCAGTGTCTGCGCGTCCACCGACGGCATGTTGACGGCGTTGCGGATGCCGCGGCCGAGCAGCGCGTCCGCCACTTGCCTGGCGACCTCGATGGCCACGTTGAGCTGCGCCTCCTGCGTGGAGGCCCCCAGGTGCGGTGTCGCGACGACCTGGTCCAGCTTGAGGAGCGGGTTGTCCTTCGGCGGCTCCTGCTCGTAGACGTCCAGGGCCGCCCCGGCCACCTGCCCGCTCGCCAGCGCCTGCTGGAGCGCCGCCTCATCGATGATGCCGCCGCGCGCGCAGTTGAGGAGGCGCACGCCGCGCTTCATCGAGGCGATTTCCTTGGCGCCGATCATGTGGCGGGTCTCGGCGGTGAGGGGCGTGTGGACCGTGATGAAGTCGGCCTCGGCGTAGAGCGTCGACAGGTCCGTGAGCTGGATCTCGAGCTGCTGCGCCCGCTCGGAGGAAAGGAAGGGGTCGTAGGCGACCACGCGCATCCCGAACGCCTGCGCGCGCTTGGCGACCTCGGTGCCGATCTTGCCCAGCCCCACGATCCCCAGCGTCTTGCCGAAGAGCTCGGTGCCCACGAACTTCGTGCGCTCCCACAGCCCCTGCCGGACATGCGCGTCCGCCTGGGGGATCCGGCGGGCCAGCGCCATGAGCAGGCTCATCGTGTGCTCGGCGGTGGAGATGGTGTTGCCGGCCGGCACGTTCATGACGATGATCCCGCGCTTCGTGGCGGCCTCGGCGTCGACGTTGTCCAGCCCGACGCCGGCGCGGCCGATCACCTTCAGCCGGTCGGCCTTCGCGATCACCTGGGCGGTCACCTTCGTCGAACTGCGCACGACCAAGGCTTCATAGGGGCCGATGATCTCCGCCAGCTGCTGCGGCGACAGGCCGGTCTTGACGTCCACCGCCAGCCGCGGCTCGCGCTGCAACAGCTTCACGCCGTCCTCGGAGAGGTGGTCGGCGATGAGCACCCGGATCGCGGCCGACGGGCTCTCGGCTCCGGCGCGAGTCATGCACGCATCCCCACAATGGGCGCCGGCCGCTGATCAAACACCGCCTTGGCGGCCTTGACGCCCTCGGCCACCGGCCCCTGGTAGCCCAACCCGGCCAGCGCCTGCTCGAGCGCCCGGAACCCGGCCAGCACGTCCTCGGGGCAGATGTAGCCCATGTGGGCGAACCGGAAGATCTTGCCGGCCAGCTCGCCCTGCCCCCCGGCCACCATGACCCGGGACTGGTCGTACATCGCCTTCGTGAGCTGTTTGCCGTCGACGCCGGGCGGCACGTTCACCGCCGTCACGCCGTTCGACGGCCGCTTCGCGAACAGGCTCAGGCCCATCGCCTCCATGCCGGCGCGCGTCGCCTGCGCCATGAGCGCTGCGCGCGCCACCTGCCGCTCGACGCCGACGGCGAGGATCAGCTTCAGCGCCGCCGACAGCGCGATGACCAGCGAGACGGCGGAGGTAAACGGTGTGTCATCGTCGGCCAGCGACTTCTGGTAGAGGCGCAGGTCGGTGTAGAACCGCGGCATCGACGCGTGCGCGGAAAGCGCCTGCGCTTTCGCGCTGAGGCTCAGGAAGGCGAGGCCCGGCGGCAGCATCAGGCCTTTCTGGGAGCCGGTGACGACCACGTCCAGTCCCCACTCGTCGGTGCGGCACGCATCCGCGAGCAGCCCGCTGATGGCGTCCACGACCACGACCGCCGGGCTCTTGCGCACGAGGGCCGCGATCGCCGGCAGGTCATGCACGACGCCGGTTGAGGTCTCGCACAACGTCGCGAAGACCGCCTTCGCCTTCGGGTGGGCGGCCAGCGCCTGGCCGACCGCGGCGGGATCCACCGCCTCGCCGTACGCCACCGGCACCGTGGCCGCCGCCACCCCATACGCCTGGCACACCTGTTGCCACCGCTCGGCGAACTTGCCCCCGAGGATCACGATGGCTTCATCGCCCGGCGAGAGCAGGTTCACCACCGCCGCCTCCATGGCCCCGGTGCCGGAGCTGGTGAAGCACAGCACGGGGTTGGCCGTCTGCATCACGGTCTGCATCCCCGCCAGCGCCCGCTTGAACAGCGCGCGGTACTGGCTCGTGCGGTGGTGGATGATCGGCCGCGCCAGCGCCTCCCGGACCTCGGGCGGCAGCGGCGTCGGCCCCGGCGTCAGCAAGATGTCCTGTTCCATGCCCCCCTCTCAGTGGCGAAGAGGTCAGTGGCTCCGTGGGGTCAGGCCACTTTGCCACTTCGCCACTTGGCCACTCCGCTGTTTACCCCGGTTACTTCTTGGGCTTGCTGTAAATGACCTCGTCGATGAGGTGGTACGCCTTGGCCTCCTCGGCCGACATGAAGTAGTCACGGTCGGTGTCCTTCTGGATCTTGTCGAGCGGTTGGCCGGTGTGCTTGACCAACAGGTCATAGATCTTTTCGCGCAGCCGCAGGATCTCCTGCGCCTGGATCGAGATGTCGGCCGCCGCGCCCTGCACACCGCCCCACGGCTGGTGGATCATGATCCGGGCCGCCGGCAGCGCGAACCGCTTGCCCTTGGCCCCCGCCGTGAGCAACAGCGCGCCCATGCTCGACGCCTGCCCCACGCAGTAGGTGGCCACCGGGGGCTTGACAAACTGCATCGTGTCGTAGATCGCCAGCCCCGCCGTCACCGACCCGCCGGGGGAGTTGATGTACATGCTGATCTCCCGGTCCGGGTCCTCGTTCTGGAGGAACAGCAATTGCGCGATGATCAGGTTGGAGACCACGTCGTCCACCGGCGTGCCGATGAACACGATCCGGTCCTTGAGCAGCCGGGAATAGATGTCGTACGCGCGCTCGCCGCGCGGCGACTGCTCCACCACCATCGGCACCAACACCTGTCCCTCGCTGTTCATGCGCGTTCCTCCTTTGGCTCTGCGCCATTCTCGATGGCGGCGGACGCCAGCACGAGCGCCACCGTCTTCTCCTGCCGCAGCGCGGAGACGACGGACGGCCACAGCCCCTGCGCGTCGAAGCGTTGGCGCACCTGGGCCGGGTCCTTCTTCCAGCGCTGGGCCAGCTGCCACAGCCGCTTGACGACGTCCTCTTGGGCGACCGTGACGGATTCCTGGGCCGCGATGCGATCGAGGATGAAGGAGAGCTTCACCTGGCGCTCGGCGCTGGTCCGCAGCCGCTCGAGAAAGGGCTCCATGGCCTGCGCGACCTGCTCCTCGGATTTCCCCGCCAGCAGCAGCCGCGTCTTGAACTCGCGCGTCAGCCGCTCGGTCTGGTGGCTGACGAGCCGCGGGGGCAGCTCGAACGTGTGGCGCGCCAGCAGCGCATCGAAGAGCGCCTGCTCCAGCGCCTGGGCGGACGCCGCGCGCTTCTGCTCGCGCAGCTTCGCCTCGGCATGGGCCCGCAGCTCCGGCAGCGAGGTGAAGCCGAGGTCCTTGGCCAGCTCGTCGTCGAGCGGCGGCACCTGCCGCTCCTTGCCCTCCCCTTCCTTGCGCGGCACGAGCTGCGCCATCGACTCCTGCAGCGAGGCCAGCACCCGCGCGACCTCCTCCGGGCCGACGTCCGCCGGCTGCCGCGTCAGCGCCAGGCCCTTGTACGGGCCGAGCGCGAACGAGGGCTCCACCTCCACCGTCGCTTCCAGCAGCACCTCGCCGGCAGCTCCGACCTGAGCCGTCTGGACCTCGAACGGCCCGATGGGCTTCAACGCGTGGTCCTTGGCGGCCTGCTCGAACGCCTCCTGCATGACCCGCTGCAAGGTTTCGTCCTGGATCCGTTGCGCGTAGTGCCGCTCCACCAGGTCGGCCGGCGCCTTGCCCTTCCGGAAGCCGGGCAAGACCGCCTGCCGCTGGACCTCCGCCACGACGCGCTGGCGCACCGGCGCCACCGTCTCAGGAGGCACGCGCAGCCGCAGGGCCTTCTGGCACGGCGCGGCGTCGGTGACCGATGCCGGCGAACCTGGTTGCTCAGGGGAAGAGGGCTTCCGAAACATCGCGTGTGCGCGGAAGAGCCGGGATGTTCCGTTACATGCGGAACTTCTCGCCGAGGTAAATCTCCCGGGCGCGGGGGTCCGTGATCAGCTCGTGCGCCGTCCCGGCGATCAGGACCCGGCCTTCCGCCATGATGTACGCTCGGTCCGTGATCTCCAGGGTCTCGCGGACGTTGTGATCGGTCAGCAGGATGCCCAGCCCGCGGCGCCTCAGCTCGCGGATGATCTCCTGCGCCTCGAACACGGTGATCGGGTCGATGCCGGAAAACGGCTCGTCCAGCAGGATGAACTGGGGGTTGGTCACGAGCGCCCGCGTGATCTCCAGCCGCCGCTTCTCGCCGCCGGAGAGCGTGTACGCCCGCTGCTTCGCCAGGTGGGTGATCCCGAGCTCGTTGAGCAGCTGGTCCAGCCGGCGCCGGCGCTCGGCGCGCGACAGCTCCAGCGTCTCCAGGATGGCCAGGATGTTCTGCTCGACGGTGAGCTTCCGGAAGATCGAGGGCTCCTGCGCGAGGTAGCCGATGCCGAACCGGGCCCGCTGGTACATGGGGATGCCGGTGATGTGCTCGCCGTCGAGGGTGATGCGCCCGCCGTCCGGCCTGACGTAGCCGACCATCATCGCGAAGGTCGTCGTCTTGCCGGCGCCGTTGGGGCCCAGCAGGCCGACGATCTCCCCGCGGCGGATCACCAGGTCGACCCCGTCCACCACCGGGCGTCCGCTGTAGCCTTTGACCAGCCGTTCCGTCCGCAGTTCTTGCATGGCTACGGCGACGGCGCCTTCACTAGAACCGGTTTCATCAATCCCCGCGGCCGCGCTGGGCCGAGCCGCCAGCCGCGCAAGGCGCGAGGAGCGTGGCGTACTCGCAGACGAGTACGCGAGCGACGAGTCCCCACACCAACCTGGTTGGTGTGGGGACGAGCAACGCCGCGCGGCGCCGTGGCTCGGCCCAGCCCCTTATCTGACCACTGGGGTTGCGAGCGCCAGCGGGCCATCTACGGCGTCGCTCCTCCTCGGAGTACCACAGAGGGGACACCGTCGTCGTCGCTCCTGGCATCCGGCCCGCTGGCGCTCGCAACGCGGCTCGCGCGGATTGATGAAACCGGTTCTACGGACGTCCGGGGCCGCTCCTCGGCGTCGGCGGGGTAGATCAACAACGACGGCTTGCCGACGAGCGTGATCTTCCCGATGGCCGGCTCGTACACCGCCCGCTCGCTCTGCGCGGTGTTCTGGAGCTGCTGGATCCGCACCCGGCCCACCGCTTCCGCGTAGCGGATCGTGTGGGTCTGTTCATCGAGGTACGCGATGAGCGTGTCGGAATACAGGTCGCCGTTGGGATCGTTCACGTGCACGTTCTGCTCGAAGGTCGCGATGAAGTGCTCGTAGTCGAAGGAGAGCGGGCCGTCGCACGTGATCGTCACCTGCTGGCCCGGCCTGGTGCGCGCGCCCGGCGCCACCTCCTCGTCGCCGGGGTTCAGCACAAGCTCGATCTCCCGGAAGACGGTGAACTGCCGAAGCTGCGTGAGGCCGTAGGCGCCCCGCCCGCGGAGGAGGAAGTGGTCGCTCTCCATCCGCACCGGCAGGTCGGTCGCCACCTGGTTCTGGTCCGGGATCCAGTGCAGGACCGGCGCGAAGAACCAGACGCCGTCGGAGGTATGGATCGTCACGTCATGCTCCAGGCGCACGTGGCGGTCGGTCTGCCGCACCTGCGCCAGGCTGGCGGTCAGGTAGGCGGTCCGCTGAGGCTCAAACCCGGTGCCGCTGGGCCGGTGGATCGTGACGATGTTCTGGTCGGCGCTGGCGCCGTGGCCGTCCAGCACCCACCGCTTGCTGCCGTCTTTCGCGTAGCCGGTCAGCGTAAAGCCGCTCATCTGCTGGGCGGCGGTCGGATCCGGGGTGACGGCGCCGGGCGGCTCGCTCGCCGCCGGCTTCGAGCGCTCGCCGCAGCCGATCGTGAGAGCAGGCAGCAGGCAGAAGGCAGAAAGCAGCAGGAGGGAAAGCACCGGTTGCGGTCTTGGCTCTGGGCTCCGGGCTCCGGGCTCCGGGCTCTGGGCTCTGGGCTCTGGGCTGCCGCCCTCAGCCCTCAGCCCTGAGCCCTGAGCGCCTCCTGCCGAGGGCTGGGTCTTCCAGCGACGGTGCATCCAGACCCACTGGTCCGGCTGCCGGCGGATGTGCGATTCCACGACGGCGCTCCACGCGTGCGTGAGGCGCGCGATCGCCTCGGCACGGTCGCTCGTCGGCGGTGTTGCCACCGGCGGCTCGATGCGCAGGCGGAACCGCGCGCCATCGCGCGCCATGAAACAGGGGACGAGGGGAGCGCCGGTCATCAGCGACAAGGCCGCCGGCCCGACCGGCGTGAAGGCGGCTCGGCCGAAGAACGTCACGAAGATGCCCTCGAGGCTGTCCACATCCTGGTCCGGCAGCACGCCGACGATCTGATTGGCGCGGAGCAGCGTCACGGCGTCTTTGAGCGACCCGCGGGCCAGCGTCGGCACGCCGTGCGCGCCGCGCAGGCCGATGAGATGCGATTCGTACTCCGGGTACCGCAGCCGCCGGGCCAGCACCCCGCCCTCAAACCCCAGGCTCCTCAGGTACACCGGGATGAGCTCCCAGTTGCCGAAATGGGCCGTGACGGCGATGACGCCGTTGCCGCACGCCAGCGCGCCCCGGAGGTGCTCCAATCCTTCGCAGCTAATGAGCTGCTTCAGCTCGGCCGTGGACAGCCGGGGCAGCACCAGCCACTCCATGAAGGTCCGGCCGAGGTTCCGGAAGGTGCCCCGCGCGACGCGGGCGCGCTGCGAAGGTGACAGCGCATCGCCCAAGGCCTCCGTCAGGTGGGTCTGGGCCAGCCGGCGCTGGCGGCCCAACAGCGCATAGGCCGCAAGGCCGAGGGCGCTGCCGAGCGCGCGAGCCGTCGGCAGAGGGAGGGCGTGCCCCAGCGCGCGCAACCCCTGGAAGCCCAAGTACATGAGACGACGGCGAACAGGATGCTTCATGGCACAATAGCATCCTATTCTACGTTGTCAAACGGGGGGCGTCAAGGCGAGAAGGTGTCAGACACCTTTTCCGCTTTGAAAGGTGTCTGACACCTGGTGGGGGCGATCAGCCGGCGTGCCGGTGCATCTGGCTCTCAAGCCACTCGTCGAGCACGTCCCGCTTGAAGCGCCACTGGCCGCCGATCTTGGCGGCCGGCACCCGGCCTTCCCGCGTCAGCTTGTAGACGGTCATCGCGTGAAGCCCCAGGTACTTCGCGACCTCACGCAGCGTCATGATCTGCTCGCGCTTGTCCGAGCCGTTTTTCTTCGGTTTCATCATGGACCATCCTCGTTCACCCCGCCCCACGGGGTACAGGCCGTGGGGCGGGGTTCACAGACCCTCCCAGTATGCCATATCCGCAGCGCACCCTTCAATAGTTCTATCAAAAAATGGTACCGGTTCTCTTTTTCTATCAAGCTTGAGCGAAAAAATGGGTCAGTAGCGCTGGAGGAGGTCGGCCCAGAGGCCCTTGGCTTTCAGGATGAGGTCGATGACTTCCCGCACCGCGCCACGGCCGCCGGGCCGCTGCGTCGTGTAGTGGCTGGCGCGGCGCACCTCCTCGACCGCGTTGGGCACCGCCACGGCCAGGCCGGCGCGGCGCAGCACCGGCAGCTCCATCAGGTCATCGCCGATGGCGCACACCTGCTCGTCGGTGACGCGCAGTCGCTTCAGCAGCGCCTCATAGGCGGGCAGCTTCAGCAGCTGCTTCTGCCTGACGAGATCAATCCGCATCTCCTTGGCCCGGCGCTGCAACAGCCGCGAGGAGCGCGCCGTGATGATGGCGGATCGCAAGCCCATCCGATGCCAGAAGACCAGCCCCGCCCCATCCTGGACGTCGAAGAACTTCAGCTCGTCGCCATAGTCGGCATAGACGATGCGGCCGTCGGTCAGCACCCCGTCCACGTCGAGCACCAGGACGCTGACGCGAGCGGCCCGCTCCGAAAGCTCCGGCGACAGCGCCGGCGCGGCCGCGGCCATCAGGGCTCTTCGACCTCGCCGGTCACCCGCAGGACCTCCTCCACCGTCGTGAGCCCCAGAGCGGCCTTCTCGAGCCCGTTCAGCAGCATCGTCCGCAGCGACCCCGAGGCGCGGGCGCTCTGGTAGAGCTGGCCCGTCGCCCGCTGGAGGATCACCTGCTTCAACGCGTCGGTCAGGACGAGCATCTCGAAGATCCCGAGGCGCCCCTGGTAGCCGGTCTGGTTGCAGGCGGGGCAGCCCGCGCCCTTGCAGAGCGCGGCGAGGGCGGTCTCGAGCGGGGGCGAGCCGGTCTCCTGGGTCCAGAGCTTGGTGAACGCCGGCGCCGCGGTCGGATCGGCGCGCCGGCACCGGCGGCAGGGCGTGCGCACCAGCCGCTGCGCCACCACGCCGGTCACGGAGGAGAAGATCAGGTGCGGCTCAATCTCCATGTCGATCAGGCGCGTGGCCGCGCCCAGGGCGTTGCGCGTGTGCATCGTGGAGAGCACAAGGTGGCCGGTGAGCGCCGCGCGGATGGCGATCTCGGCGGTCTCCTTGTCCCGGATCTCGCCGACGAGGATGATGTTGGCGTCCTGCCGGAGGATCGCGCGCAGCCCCGAGGCGAACGTCAGCCCCACCGCCTGGTTGATCTGGCCCTGGTCGACCCCGTCGAGCTGGTACTCGACCGGATCCTCCAGCGTGACGATCTTGATCCGGGGCGAGCGCAGCGTGTTCAGCGCGGCGTACAGCGTCGTGGTCTTGCCGCTGCCCGCCGGGCCGGTCACCAGCACGAGCCCGTTGGGCCGCCGGACGAGCGCCTCGAACGCCTTCAGCATCTCCGGCGGAAAGCCGAGCGACTCCAGCGGCAGCAGGGGGGCGGCGCGGTCCAAGATCCGGATGGCCAGGACGTCGCCGAACAGCGTGGGAAACGACGAGACGCGCAGGTCGATCATCTTCCCCTCCCCGTGGAAGTCGATGCGGGAATCCTGCGGCTTGCTGCGGCCGATCGGCTCGTTGGCCATGCTGGCCTTGACCTTCAGCGAGCGGATCAGCGGATCGCGCACCTCCGGCGGCACCTGCAACAGCTCGTGGAGCATGCCGTCGATGCGGTACCGCAGGCGCGCACCCGAGCGGGTGGGCTCGATGTGGATGTCGCTGGCGCGCACGGTGAGCCCGTGCGAGCACAGCAGTTGCCCCAGCTTCATGATGAACGGGTCGTCCGTGGCGCTCGCCGCGTGGCCGCCCGACACGCCTCCATGGGCGAGTCGCAGGTCGTCGTACTGCTCTTTGAGCGTCTTGGCGTCCATTTATCCAATGCGGAATGGGGAATCGAATCTGACATTCCGCATTCC
>CAZKXY010000009.1:30465-33416 GCA_964556925.1 uncultured Planctomycetales bacterium
AACTCCGCATTCCAAACTCCGCATACTACAGGCCTGCTTTTAGGAGGTCTTGGACGTCGAGCAGGCCCACCGGCCGGCGGCGGCCGTCCACGACGACCAGCTCGTCGATCTTGTGCTCCCGCAGGATGCGCAGCGCCTCGGCCGCCAGCCGATCCGCGCCGATGCACTTGGGCCGGCGCGTCATGACCTCCCGCACGCGCCGCATCGGCAGGTTGGGGGTGGTGTCGAGGTGGCGGCGCAGGTCGCCGTCGGTGAAGATGCCGACGAGCTCGCGGCGGGCGTTGACGACGCTGGCGCAGCCGGCGCGCGCCCGGGTGATCGCGAGCAGCACTGATTTCACCCGCGCGGTCTCGCGGACGACCGGATGATTCCGACGGGTGCGCATGAGATCGCGCACGAGCAGCAGCCGACGGCCCAGGTGCCCGCCCGGGTGCAGGAGGGCGAAGTCGCGCTCCTTAAACCCCTTGCGCTCGGCCGTCACGACCGCGAGGGCGTCGCCCAACGCGAGCATGGCGGTCGTGGACGACGTCGGCGCCAGGTTGAGCGAGCAGGCCTCGCGCGTGACGCTCACATCCAGCACGACATCGCTGTGCCTGGCGAGCGTCGAGTGAGGGCTGCCGGTCAGGGCGATCAGGCGCGCGCCGATGCGCTTGATCACCGGCAGCAGTTTCGTCAGCTCGTCGGTCTCGCCGCTGTTCGACAGCGCGATGAGGACGTCATCGGTCGTGATCCTCCCGAGGTCCCCATGGATCGCCTCGGCCGGATGCACCCAGTGGCTCGGCGTGCCGGTCGAGGCAAGCGTCGCGGACAGCTTCTGGCCGATGAGGCCGGCCTTGCCCATGCCGGTCACCACCACGCGGCCGGTGCAGCGCGCGAGCAGGCTCACTGCCTGCTCGAACGAGGAGCCGATCCGCGGGATCAGCCGGCGGATCGCCTCCGCCTCAATACGCAGCACCTCTCTCGCCCGTCGGATGCTCATCTCATCAGGTGTCAGACACTTTTCCCGCTTTGAAAGGTGTCTGACACCTTGTGATGGCCTGGATGTCATCCAGCAGCCGCGGGAGGTCCGCCAGTTTCAGCATGGTGGGGCCGTCCACTGGCGCGCGATCCGGATCCTCATGGACTTCCAAAAAGATCCCGTGGCAGAAGCCGGTCGCCACCGCGGCGCGCACCAACGCCGGCGCGAACTCACGCTGGCCGCCGGAGGCGTCGCCCAACCCGCCGGGCAGCTGCACCGAGTGCGTGCCGTCGAAGATGACCGGGCAGCCGAAGGCCGCCATCACCTGGAGGCTGCGCAGGTCCGAGACGAGGTTGTTGTAGCCGAAGCTGGTGCCCCGCTCGGTTACGAGGACCGAGCGGTTGCCGGCCGCGCGCGCCTTCTCGACAACGTGCCGCATGTCCCACGGCGCCAGAAACTGCCCCTTCTTGATGTTCATGGGCCGGCCCGCCTTGGCCACGGCGGTGACAAAATCGGTCTGCCGGCAGAGGAACGCCGGCACCTGCAGCACGTCCAGCACCTCGGCCGCCGGGCCCACCTCCTCCCGGCAGTGGACGTCACTGAGCACCGGAAGGCCCAGCGCCCGCTTGACCTTGTCGAGGACCCTCAACCCTTCTTTCAGGCCCGGCCCGCGGAACGACCGGCTCGAGGTGCGGTTGGCCTTATCGTAGCTGCACTTGACGATGTACGACACGCCGGCGCGCTCGCACATTCGCGCGATGCGCTCCGCGTGCGAGGCCAGATGCGCTTCGCTCTCGATGACATCCGGCCCGGCGATGAGCACGAGCGGCCTGCCCGGCCCGATCGAGATCGGGCCCACCCGCACAACGGCTCTGGGATCGGGGCTCGGGGCTCGGGGCAATGGCCCCCGGCCCCCAGCCCTGAGCCCTGAGCCAGCCTTCGGCTTTCCTGTCATCACTTCGTCTTGACCTTCGTCCTGCCACGTGCCACGCCTGGCCTTGTGGGCTTCCCATGCGTCAGGCAGGCCGCGACGAACTCCCGAAACAGCGGGTGCGGCTCAAGCGGTCGCGATTGGAACTCCGGGTGGAACTGCCCGGCCACAAACCAGGGATGATCCTTGAGCTCGATGATCTCGACCAGCTCGTCCCCCCCTGCCGCGCCGCCTGCCTGCCCGGGATCGCCCGAGGCAGGCGGGCGCTCCGGGCGGTAGACGCCGGCGATCACCACGCCGGCCTTCGCGAGCGGCTCGCGGTAGCGGTTGTTCACCTCGTACCGATGGCGGTGCCGCTCCGAGATCTCGGCGCGTTGGTACGCGGCGTAGGCCTTGGTGCCCGTGGCGAGGTGGCAGACGGAGGCGCCCAGCCGCATCGTCCCGCCCTTGGCGGTCACGCCCTGCTGCTCTTCCAACAACGCGATCACCGGGTGGGGGGTGTTGGGCTCAAACTCCGTGGAGTTGGCCCTGGTCAAGCCGCAGACGTCGCGGGCGATCTCGATGACGGCGCACTGCATCCCCAGGCAGATGCCCAGAAACGGCGTGCCGGTTTCGCGCGCGTACCGGATCGCCTCGAGCTTGCCCTCGATGCCCCGGTGGCCAAACCCGCCGGGGATCAGGATCCCCTGGACGTCGCCGAGGATCGCCGCAGCCCCCTCCTGCTCGATCTGCTCGGAGTCCACGCGCTTCACCTCGACGGCGGCGTCGCCCGCCAGGCCGCCGTGGCGCAGCGCCTCGTCGATCGACTTGTACGCGTCCTGCAATTGGATGTACTTCCCCACGACCGCGATCCGCACCGTGCGCGCGGGGTGCAGCGCGCGCTCCACCACCTGCGTGCGCCAGCCCATCAAATCCTGCTGCGGACACTCCAGCTCCAGCAGCCGGATGATCGTCTCATCCAGGCGCTGCTGGTTGAAGACGAGCGGCACCTCATAGACATCCCGCACGTCGAGCGCCTGGATCACCGCCTCGGGGGCGACGTTGCAGAACTGCGCGATCTTG
>CAZKXY010000010.1:0-30522 GCA_964556925.1 uncultured Planctomycetales bacterium
AGCCGGTCCCGGTAGATGCTGCTCGGAGAGGTTTCCACGATCCGCCGTTGCTGGTGGTCATAGCCCCAGATCGGCGAGAGCAGGACTACCTGCTGCTCCATTCCCCCGGTTTCCACCACCTCATACGCCACCCGCGCGATCTGGTGGTTCAAGTTCAGCTTGCGCAGGATGATGAACACGTCCACGAGGCTCACCAGCACTGGCGGGACGTTCATCGGCTCGTGCTGCAGCCGCAGGATGGTTTCCCGCGACGTCGAGGCGTGCAGGGTGCCCATGCAGTACTTGCCCAGGTTCATGGCGGTCATGAGATCGCGCGCCTCGTCGCCGCGCACCTCGCCCACGAGGATCCGCTCCGGGCGCATCCGCAGGCTGTTCTTCACCAGCTGAGGCGTCTTGACCCGCCGACAGCTCTCCAGCCGCGAGCAGATCTCCAGGAACCCCGTGTTGAGCTCCAGCGTGTCCTCGATGACCACCACCCGATCGGTGGCTGGGAGGAAACTGAGCAGCGCGTTGAGGAGGGTGGTCTTGCCGCTGCCGGGCCCACCGGAGATGATGAGGTTGGCGGGCCGGGTGCGCAGCCCCTCAACGTAGAGCCACAGCTGGGCCGCCAGCTCATACGTGAGCATGCCGCTCTGGATCAGCTGCAGGATCGTCAGTGGCTGCGGCTTGCCCCGTGTGATCGTAATCTGTGGGCCAAGGGGGGAGTGGATGATGTTGACCCGCCCGCGGATGTCCGACAGCTCGACGTCATTGATCGGGTCCACCTCTGACCGGCCGCCGAAGACGACCAGCTTCTTGACGAAGGCCGCCAGCTCTTGGGCGGTGGCGAAGCGCTTGTCGGTCTTGACCAGCCCCTGGCCGGTGCGGTGGATGAAGATCGGCTCGGTGGCGTTGATCAGGATGTCCTCGACCGATGGGTCGGCCAACAGCTCCTCGATGAGGTCGTAGGAGAGAAATGCGTCGAGGAACCGGCCCCGCTCCCCGTTGGAGGCCAGGGAGGCAAAGCGGTCCGGATGCTGCAGGACGAGCGCATCCACCGCCGTCTCGACCACTTGCCGGCGCTCCGCGTCGGGCTGGACGAGGCTCATCTGGCCGCGCAGGCGGTCCAGCAGCTCGTCGGTCAAGGCGAGCCACGCGGCTGCGTGCTGATGAGGCGATCCGTTCGTGCTGGCGATGGGGGGTGCCCTCCGTGCCGTTTTAAGTGTACCTGACGGGCGGGCGGTTCTCCAAATCGCCGGCGTGATTTGTCGGGCCCGCCACGGATATGGTATAGTTCCCAGAGTTGCTATTCGTGAGGAGCATCAGCCCATGCCACTGGAGACGACGGCGGCGCTCAAACGGCGCGTGTTGGTCATCGACGACGACGAGAAGCTGCTCCGGGTCTATGAGGATCTGCTCACCCGCCGCGGGTTCCTCGCTACCCTGTGCCCGGACAGCACGCAAGCGCTGCCGATGCTGAAGGCGACGGCCTTTGAGGCGGTGCTGCTGGACATCCGGATGCCCGGCTTCGAGGGCACGGACCTGCTGCCGCTCATCAAGAAGCTGCAGCCGGAGCTGCCGGTCATCCTGGTGTCGGCCTACTGCGACCAGGCCAACGGGGGCTACTACCATTCGCTCGGCGCCTTCGATGTGGTGAGCAAGCCATTCAGCCATGAGCAGCTGCTCGACACGGTGACGCGGGCGGTGGAGCGGCAGGAGCAGATCCCGATGGTCCTGACGAGCTTGTCGCTGCGCGAGGGCCGGGATCAGCTCTACCGGAAGCTCATCCTCTCCGCGCTGCGCCGGACCGACTGGAATCAGGTCAAGGCGGCTGAGCTGCTCGGCATCAGCCGCTACTGCCTGATCCGCTGGCTCAAGAAGCTCGGCATCTCGTACTAACCCCCGCCGCCTGCCCCTCGCGCGAGCTGGTTCAACAGCTCCTCCAAGCAGTCAAACTCGAACGGCTTCACGAGGTAGGCGTTGACCCGCAAGGTCATGGCTTGCTGCCTGGCCTCCTCATCATCCATGTGGCTGATCAGGATCACCGGCAGGCTCGGGTGCGTGGCCCGCAGGCGCTTGAGCATGTCCAGCCCGCCCATCCCGGGCATCAGGATATCCAGGACGATCGCAGAAGGCACCACGTCCTCCAGATACCGCAGCCCCTCCTCCCCTGAGCCGGCCGTGACCACATCCAGCCCTTTCAGCTCAAGGAACACCTTGAGGATGTCGCGGGACCGGGCGTCGTCATCCACCAGCAACACCAGCCGTCGCCGCTGCCCGGAGGGTGCGGGCGAGCCGTTCAGCCACCGGTCCACTTCGGCAAGAAACTCTTCATCGGAGAGATCGGGTCTGAGAGGGATAATGGGGACGTGCGCGCCGGTCGCGCGGAGCTGTTCCACGAGGGTGGTGGCGTCGGTCTGGTTGGGGCCGGTGAGGATGACCGACGGATGCTGACGGGGGAAGGCTGCCATCGCCAGCACGGCGGAGGGCGCGGCATGGACCGACAGGCCGTGGCGGCTGAGCAGGTCGCACCAATGCCGGCACCGCTCGGGGTTCTCTTCCACCACCATGACCTGGCGCTTTGACCGCCCGGAATCCTGGTCAACGCCGGGTATGGGTGTCATGAGACTCGCACCGGAAGCGTACCATATCCTTCCAGATTTGTCAAATGTAACTAATTGATATACAATAAGTTATGTGGAATTATGACACACTTTTCGCACAAACTGTGGCAGGAGTGCCACAGCATGGAGACGATCGTGCGCGGGCGGCGCACAGGGGGGGGTCAGGCACTTTTCAACGCGGGAAAAGTGCCTGACCCCTTTCGCTTCCGCAGCGGAGTTGATACAATCAGTTCCGGTGTCAGGCACCCCGCCATCCGCACCGACCACAGCGGGGAGCCAGACACCGGTGAACGCGCGAGTCGCGCAGGGGGGCGAAAACATATGGTTGCTCGCATTGATGGTGGCTTGCTCGTCTTGCGTCTTGGGATTGGCACGATGTTTCTGATGGCCCATGGCGGCCCGAAGCTGCTGGCCGGTCCTGGGCACTGGGCCCAGGTGGGCCAGGCGATGCAGCATCTGGGCATCGGGATGCTCCCCGCGTTCTGGGGCTTCCTGGCCGCTGCCTCGGAGGGCTTCGGGGGCCTGTGCCTGATCCTCGGCGTCTTCACGAGGGCCGCGGCCCTATTCATGGCAGGTACCATGGCGGTGGCGGCCACGATGCACCTCTCGCGGGGGGATGGGCTGGGCCTGGCATCGCATGCCATTGAGGCCGGGATCGTGTTTTTGGCCCTGCTGCTGACCGGGCCGGGCCGCTATACGATCCGGGGACATTTCTATTTTCCCAGAGTCGGCCGATAGGAAAATAGGAAACGTCCCCGGGCTGAATTGCATGAAAAAGAGAACCGGTACCTTTTTGTCCGGTGCCTGGCTCCGGAGCGGTGTCTGGCTCTTCGCGGTCGGATGCGCCTAGCGAAGTGCCTGACACCGGACGTACTGGCACCGGTTCTGTGGCTGCTGGCGGGCTGCGCTGCGGCAGGCGCGGAGGAGGCGACAATGGCGGTGACGATGGCATGGACCATGACGAGTGCCGCGTTCAAGGACGGGGAGCGCATCCCCTCGGTCTACACGTGCGAAGGGAAGGACATCTCGCCGCCGTTGGCCTGGTCCGAGCCGCCGGTCGGCACCAAGAGCTTCGCGCTGATCAGCGACGACCCGGATGCGCCTGGGAAGACCTGGGTCCACTGGGTGCTCTATAACCTGCCGGCCGGCGCGCGCAGCCTGCCGGAGGCCTTCCCAACCGATGCGCAGCTTGCCGACGGCACCCGGCAGGGCCTGACGGATTTCGGCGCCACCGGCTACGGCGGGCCCTGCCCGCCCAGCGGCACCCACCGCTACTCCTTCAAGCTGTACGCGCTTGATGCGGCGCTGTCGCTTGGGCCGCGCGCGACCAAGGCGCAGGTGGAAGCCGCGATGCAGGGGCATGTGCTCGCGCAGGCGCAGCTCATGGGCACGTACCGCAAACAGGGCCGATGAGATGACCCGTCGGGCCTGGATGGTCGCGGCTGGCATGGGGCTCATGGCGACTGCCGCCGTCGCCGAAGAAGTCACGCTCTCGACGTACTACCCGTCGCCGCGCGGCGTCTATGATGAGCTGCGCACCCTCGACAACACGTTCCTCGCCATCCAACAGGGCAACGTGGGGGTGGGCACGGTCGAACCGCATGAGCGGCTGGAAGTCAACGGGGGGCTGCGGCTCAACCCGTTGGAGGCCAGGCGGCCGGCCTGCACCGTCGAGCGGCGCGGCACCCTCTGGTACGAGCGGGACGTCAAGCTGGAAAGCGGCAACGGCCACGTCGATCGGTTGCTGTTCTGCGCCAAAGTCCTCGACCGATATCAGTGGGTGATGGTGGTCGGGCAGTGATCCGGCCCGATGCCGCCTGAACCCGTCCTGGTCCTTCACGGAGGCAGCGGGCGACGGCCTGCCGCGGCTCGCCTGCGGCGCATCCGGAAGCGCCTGCGGGCGATTGGCCACGCCGGCGCCGCGCATCTCCGGCGCCACTCCGCGCTGGAAACGGTCGCGTGGGTGGTCGCGCGCCTGGAGGATGACCCGCTGTTCAACGCCGGCACCGGCTCCTACCTGCAGCACGACGGCCGTGCGCGGATGAGCGCGTCGATCATGGACGGCGCCTCGCGCCGCTTCGCGGCGGTGCTCAACGTCGAACACGTGCGCCATCCCGTGCTGGTGGCGCGCGCGCTGTTGGCGCAGGAGGATCGGGTGCTGGCCGGCTCCGGGGCGTTGCGGTTCGCCCGCGTCCAGGGGTTCGGGCCGTGGAACCCCGTAACACGCGAGCGGCTTCGGCAGTGGCAACACCTGGCGTTCGATCCCTCCACGCAGGGCACCGTCGGGGCAGTGGCGCTGGATGCGGCCGGGCATCTGGCGGCGGCGACCTCCACCGGCGGCAAGGGGCACGATCCGATCGGGCGCGTCAGCGACAGCGGCATGCCGGTCGGCAACTACGCGGATGAGCTGGTGGCGATTTCTTGCACCGGCTGCGGCGAGGACATCATGGACGAAGGGCTGGCGGTGCGGATCGCCCAGCAGGTGGCCGACGGCGCGCCGTTGCCCCGGGCGTTCGCTGCGATGTTCCGCCGACTGCGCGCGGACGCGCGGCGCTCCGGCGCGATCGGGCTGGATCGTCGCGGCCGGATGGTCTGGGCGACCACGCTGCCCATCCTCCTCGCAGTGGGCGGCTCCCGCCGCCTCGCGACCAGCTTTTAGCATGACGACGGATCGGGCGGGGGTGGTGCTCATCGGCCATGGAGCGCCGGCGACGGATTGCCCGCCGGAGCTCATCGGCGAGCTGATGGGGCTCGAGTGGCGCCACGGCCAGCCCGACGGCGGGCGAGACGCCCTCGAGCGGCGGGCCGCGGAGTTGGACGCGCGCATCCGCAACTGGCCCCGCCGGCCTGACAACGATCCGTACAAGCAGGGGCTGGAGCGGCTCGCGCAGGCGCTGGCGCCGCTTCTGCCCACGGAGCTGTTGGCGGTCGGCTACAATGAGTTCTGCCGCCCGACGATCGCCGAGGCCGTGGAGCAGGTCATCCGGCACGGCGCCACGCGGGTGCTGGTCGTCCCCTCCATGCTCACGCCGGGCGGGGTGCACGCTGAGCGGGACATCCCGCACGCCCTCGAGGCGATCCGCCGCGCGCACCCGACGGTCCCGATCGACTACGTGTGGCCGTTTGACCTCGCCCAGGTGGCAACACTCCTGGCCGCGCACGTCACGCGGGCGCTGAAGCAGCCATTTACGATATAATAGGACACACCATGCCTGCCCCCCACAAGCCTCTCCGTCCGCCGCCGGAGGCCGCCGCGCCGCGCAGCACCATGCAAGAACCGGTCCCCCCCGTCAGCGGCATGATGTCGCAGTTCAACATCGCCTTCAGCCTGATGAGCATCATCCCGCTGCTGACCTGTTTCTACCTCATCACCGTCCGGTTTTTCTCCATCTCGATCCTGGAGGGCATCAACGGGGTCTACTTCCTCCTCGCCCTGGTGATCGCCCTGTTGGGATTGCTCGCCGGCCACCAGTTGATCCAGGACATCATCCGGCGATTGGTGTCGGCCAACGCCAAGCTGGCCAAGCTCAACGAGCAACAGGCCTCGTTTGTCAGCAACGTGGCCCACGAGTTCCGCTCGCCGCTGGCGATCTTCAAGGTCGCGCTGGACAATCTGGCTGACGGCCTGCATGGGCCGGTGACGGTTGACCAGATGGAGCCGCTGTCGATGTGCCAGAAGGAGGTCAACCGCCTGAAGCGGCTGGTCGGCGATCTGCTCGACCTCTCCCGAATCGAAGCGGGGAAGCTGCCCATGCAGCTGCAGGAGGTGGTGCTGCAGGAGACGCTCAATCAGGTCGGGCAGCTCTTCACGACGCTGGTGAAAGAGCGCGGGCTGGCCCTGACCATGGACCTGCCGGAGGAGCCCTGCAGGACGATCGGCGACCGGGATCGGCTGCAGCAGGTGTTCACCAACCTGATCGGCAACGCGGCGAAGTTCACCGAAAAGGGCGGCATCCATCTTCGGCTGTTGAAAGACAGCGACATGTATCAGGTGGAAGTGGAGGATACCGGCCCCGGCATCCCGGCGGAGGATCTGGAGCGGGTCTTCGACAAGTTCGAGCGGGTCGGCAGCATGCAGGGCGCGGAAGGCTCGGGGTTGGGGCTGCCGATCGCCCGGGACATCGTCGAGCTCCACCAGGGCCGCATTTGGGCGGAAAGCCGCGTCGGGCAGGGCAGCCGGTTCGTCGTCCGGCTGCCGGCCAAGCCGCGACTGGCATGATGGGGCGCCGGGCCGTGCTCCTCGCTGGGCTGTTGGCGTTGGTCGGATCGCCGATGGCGCACGCGGACGCGGAGGTCGGGGCGCTGGCGCCCGGGTTCTCGGTGACCGACACCAGGGGCCGCCCATATGACTTGGCGGCGTTGGAGGGCTCGTACGTCGTGCTGGAGTGGTTCAACAACGACTGCCCCTTCGTGAACAAGCACTATGCCAGCGACAACATGCAGCGGCTGCAGCAGGCCTACACGGCGCAAGGCGTCGTCTGGCTGACGATCATTTCCTCCGCGCCGGGCCGGCAGGGGTCTGTCTCCGCCGCCGAAGCCAACGCGATCCAGCGGGACCGGCACGCCGCCCAGACGGGCATCGTGCTGGATCCCACCGGCGCGCTGGGCCGGCTCTATGGCGCCAAGACCACGCCGCATCTGTTCATCATCAGCCCGGCCGGCGTCCTCATCTACGCCGGCGCGATCGACAGCGAGCCGTCGACCGACCAGGCCGACATCGCCAGCGCGGTCAACTACGTGCAGCGGGCGCTGGACGAAGCGATGGCCGGCAAACCGGTCTCCACGCCCCAGACCCGGCCCTACGGGTGCAGCGTGAAGTACTAGCGGCCGGTGTCTGGCACCACGTCCGGTGTCAGGCACTTTCGCTAGGCACCTCCGACCGCGAAGAGCCAGACACCGGTAAGGGGGAGCGAGGATGTTGGACACGACAACGCCGTTGCGGCAGCAGCTTGAGGAGACGCTGCAGGTCATCACCCGGCGCAGCCGGTTTCAGCCGCGGATCGGGCTGGTCATTGGCTCAGGGCTTGGCGGCCTGACCGGGGCGCTGCGCGTGGACGCCCAGTTCGACTACGCGGAGCTTCCCCACATGCCCCAGGCGACCGCGCCGGGTCATGAGGGCAAGCTCGTTCTCGGCACGCTGGGGTCGCAGCGGCTGGCGGTCTTCGCCGGGCGGTTTCATTTCTATGAGGGCTATACGATGCCGCAGGTGACGTACCCCATCCGGCTGGCGCGCGCGCTCGGCGCCGAGATCCTGATGCTGACCAGCATCGTCGGCAGCATGAACCGGCAGATGCCGCCGGGATCGCTGATGCTGCTGGAGGATCACATCAACCTCATGGGCGCCAATCCTCTGATCGGGCCGAACGACGAGGCGATCGGCGTCCGATTTCCCGACATGTCCGAGCCGTACGATCCCGAGCTGCGCCGGCTGGCCCTCCAGGTCGCCACGGAGCAGCGCCTGCCCCTGCGTCCGGGGGTGTACGTGGCGGTGGCCGGGCCCAACCTGGAGACGAAGGCCGAGTACCGGATGTTGCGGCAGATCGGCGCGGATGTAGTGGGCATGTCGATGGTGCCGGAAGTGCTCGTGGCGCGGCACGGCGGTCTGCGCGTGCTGGCGGTGGTCGTCGTGTCCGATGCCTGCATCCCGGAGGAGCTCACGCCGGCCTCGGTCGAGGAGCTGCTGCGGGTCGCCGCCGCCACCGAACCGAAGCTCACCGCGCTGTTGACCGGCGTCATCGCCCGCCTCCAAGCGGTGTCAGACACCTTTCAAAGCGGGAAAAGTGTCTGACACCTTTTCAGATGCGCGTCAACGGCATCCCCTATCGCACCGTCTGGATGGAGGACGGCTGCGTCAAGCTGATCGACCAGCGCCGGCTGCCCGCTCGGTTCGAGATTCTGACGCTGCGCACCGTGGAGGAGACCGCCGAGGCCATCAAGGACATGGCTGTTCGGGGCGCAGGCGCGATCGGCGTGGCGGCGGGGTTCGGCATGGCGCAGGGGGTCCTGGCGGCGCGCGAGCCGACGAGCGATCACGATCTCGCGCGGGCGGCCGCGGCCCTGCGCGGCACCCGCCCCACGGCGCAGAACCTCTTCTACGCCGTGGGGCGCATCCTGGGCGGGATCGCGTCTCTCGGAACCGTCGAGGCCAAGCGGGCCCGCGCGGTCGAGTTGGCACAGGCCATCGCGGATGAGGACGCGCGCGCCGGGGAGCGGATCGGCCAGATCGGCCAGCAGGTGCTGCCGCGCGCGGGCACGGTCCTCACCCATTGCAACGCGGGTTGGCTGGCCTTCGCGGATTGGGGCACGGCCCTGGCGCCGATCTACCGGGCGCACCGGGACGGCCGGTCCATTGCCGTGATCGCCACCGAGACCCGCCCCCGCGCGCAGGGCGCCAAGCTGACCGCCTGGGAGCTGGCTCACGAGGGCGTGCCATGCACCCTGATCGCGGACACCGCCGCCGGCTGGGTGATGCGCTTGGGGCTGGTCGATTGCGTCATGGTGGGGGCGGATCGCATCGCGGCCAATGGCGACGTCGCCAATAAGATCGGCACCTACCCGCTGGCCGTGCTGGCGAGGACCCACGCGATCCCCTTCTACGTCGCGGCGCCGACGACCACCATCGATCTGAGCTGCCCTTCCGGCGAGGCCATCCCGATCGAGGAGCGCTCAGAGGACGAAGTGCTCTGGGCCCGTGGGGCGACCGCCGACGGACGCGAGGAGCGCGTGCGCATCGCGCCGGAGGGGACGCGGGCGCGCAACTGGGCGTTTGATGTGACGCCGGCCGAGTACGTGACATCGTTCATCACGGAGCGCGGGATCATCCCAGGATGCGAAATCGCTGGAATCCTGCAGCCGCGCGCCGCCTGAGCCCGTTGGACGCGCTCGTCTACCGGTCTCGCCTGATCGGCGACGAGCCGACGCTGGGGCTCTACGGCGGCGGCAATACCTCCCTCAAGTGCCAGCAGCTAGATCTCGCTGGCCGCCCGCAGGAGGCCTTGTGGGTGAAAGGAAGCGGCGCGGATCTCAAAGGCTGCGAGCGGCGCCAGTTCGCCCCGCTGCCGATGGCGCTGCTGACGCCGCTCGCCGAGCGCCGGGCCATGACCGACGAGGAGATGATGGCGTTCCTTGAGCGGTGCCTGCTGGATCCGAAAGCGCCCCGTCCGTCGATCGAGACGCTGCTGCATGCGTTCATCCCGGAGGCGGCGGTGGATCACACCCATGCGGACGCGATCCTGGCGCTCGCCAACACGCGCGATGGCGAGCGGCTGGTGCGGCGCGTGCTCGGGCCGCGGCTGCTGTGGATCCCGTACATTCAGCCGGGGTTCGCGCTCTCGCGGCGGGTCGTGGAGGCGTACCGGCGGGCGCCGCAGGCGCACGGGGCGGTGCTGGAGCACCACGGGCTGATCACGTGGGGAGCGGACGGCGCCGCAAGCTACCGCCGCACCCTGCGCTACGTCACGCGGGCCGAGCGGTTCCTCGCGGCCGCTGGGCGCAGGCGCCGCTGGTCGCCCGCCCGCCATGCCACGCGGCCCGCGCCGGAACGCCTGGCGCTGTTGCGGCGATGGCTGCCGGCGATCCGGCGCACCGTCAGCCGCCGGCGCAAGGTGTGCCTGCGCTACACGGACAGCCCGGAGGTGCTGGCGTTCGTCAACGCGCGCCGCATGCCGCAGGTGGCGCGCGTGGGCCCGGCGACGCCGGATCACATGCTGCGGACGAAGCGGCTGCCGCTCGTCGTGACGGCCGGCGCGCGCACGGCGGCCGGCCGGTCGCCCGCGGCGGTCATCCGGCAGCTTGAGCGGTACGCGCAGGCGCACGAGCGGTACGTCCGGCGATGGCAGCGGCCGGGGCAGGCCCTCCAGGATCCCTCTCCGCGTGTGATGCTCATCCCCGGCGTCGGGATGCTGACGACCGGCAAGGATGCGACAGAGGCCGAGCGGGCCGCCGAGCTGTTCCGGCACGCCATGGCGATCATGCGCGATGCCTCGACGGTCGGCGAGTACACGTCGGTGTCCGAGCGGGAGGCGTTCGGGGTCGAGTACTGGCCGCTGGAGCTGTACAAGCTGACGCTCGCGCCGCCAGAGCCGGAGCTGTCGCGCGAGATCGGGCTGGTCACGGGGGCGGCCGGCGGCATCGGGCAGGCGATCGCGCGCCGGCTCGTGGACCGGGGCGCCTCCGTGGCGGTCACCGACATCAACCGGCGCGGCGTGGAGGCGCTGGCGGACACCCTCAACCAGCGGGCGGGCCGTCGCCGCGCCATCGGGCTCGTGATGGACGTGACGGATGAGCGCAGCATCGAGCGGGCGTTCGATGCGCTGCTGCGAGAATTCGGCGGGCTGGACTTCCTCGTCTCGAACGCCGGGGTGGCGCATGTGGCCGGCGTCGAACGGCTGGCGCTGACCGACTGGGAGCGCAGCCTCAGCGTCAATGCGACCGGCCACTTCCTCGCGGCGCGCGCCGCGATCCGCCTGCTGCGCGCGCAGGGGATGGGCGGCTCGCTCGTCTTCATCGCGTCAAAGAATGTCCTGGCGCCCGGACGGGAGTTCGGCGCCTACAGCGCGGCCAAAGCGGCCCAAACGCAGCTGGCGCGCGTGCTGGCGATTGAAAACGGCGAGTTCAACATCCGGGTCAACCTCGTCAACCCCGACGGCGTCTTTGAAGGCTCCGGGCTCTGGCGCGAGATCGGCCCGTCGCGCGCGAGGACCTATCGGCTGCCGCCCAGCCGGCTCGAGTCCTACTATCAGCAGCGCAACCTGCTGAAGGCGCGCGTCTTGCCGGAGGACGTGGCGGAGGCGGTGGCCTTCTTCGTCTCGCGCGCCTCCGCCAAGACCACGGGGTGCATCCTGACGGTGGACGGCGGGCTCCGAGAGGCCTTCCCCCGATAACATGACGTGGCTGGAGGCCGTGCTGCTGGGAGCGCTCGAAGGGTTCACGGAGTTTTTGCCGATCTCCTCCACCGGCCATCTCATCCTGGCCACGCGGTGGCTGGGGCTTGCCGGCGACGCCGTGAAGACGTTTACCGTCGTCATCCAGGCCGGCGCGCTGGCCGGCATCCTCGTGCTCTACCGCACGGAGGTCGCGGCCATGGGGCGCGGCGCGCTCGGCAAGGACCCGGTTGGCCAGTCGCTGCTGCTGAAGCTCGGCCTGAGCTTCGTCCCGGTCGCCGTCGCGGGCCTGCTGTTCCATCACGTCATCAAGGCGCAGCTCTTTACCCCCACGCCGGTGACCGCGGCATTGGCGGTCGGGGGCCTGCTGATGATCGCCGTGGCGCGGCGGCATCCCGCCGTCAGGCGTCCTGAGCCGACGCTCGATGGCGTGACCGTCCGCGACGCCCTCGTGATCGGCTGCGCCCAGTGCCTCGCCCTGTGGCCCGGGACCTCCCGCGCGATGGTGACGTTGGTGGCGGGGTTGTTGTTGGGGCTTCCGGCGACGGTCGCGGCCGAGTACAGCTTTCTCCTGGCGGTGCCCACCCTTGGAGCCGCGACGGTGTTTGACGCGCTCAACGGCGCCCACGCCCTGCTGCAGGAGGTCGGGGTCACGGGGCTGATCGGAGGCTTTGCGGCCGCCGCGGTGGTGGCGGTGCTGGCGGTGCGCGGGTTCCTGCGCGCCGTGACCCGCTGGGGGTTGGAGCCGTTCGGCTGGTACCGCCTCGGCCTGGCGGTGCTGGTCTGGGCATTCCTATGAAGGAGGAGCGATGGACGCCAAGGTGACGCCTCCAGACGTGTCGGATCTGGCCCGGTACATCCGGGATATCCCGGATTTCCCGACCAAGGGCATCCTGTTCCGGGACATCACGCCGCTGTTGCAGAACGGCCCGGCATTCCATCGGGCGATCCGGGCGCTCGCCGCGCGCCATCATGGCCGGAGGCCCGACGCGGTGGTCGCCATCGAGTCCCGCGGGCTGATCGTCGGCTCCGCGCTGGCCTACGAGCTGGGCGTGGGGGTCGTGCCGGTGCGCAAGAAGGGGAAGCTGCCGCACAAAACCTACCAGGCGAGCTACACGCTCGAGTACGGGCAGGATACGCTCGAGATCCACCAGGACGGGCTCATGAAGGGCGCACATGTGCTGCTCGTGGACGACCTGCTGGCGACCGGCGGGACGATGGCGGCGACGATTGAGCTCATCGAAAAGTGCGGCGGCCGCATTATCGAGCTGGCGTTCCTCATCGAGCTGACCGCCCTGAACGGTCGCGCGCGGGTGGCGCCGCATCCGGTGATTTCCTTGGTACAATATTAGCAGGAGGTGACAGATGGCGACACGGCGCAAAGCCCCGAAGCGGCCGAAGGCCCGTCGGACCACCGCCCGCAAGCGGACGTGGCGGTCCGGCCGCATGGGCGCGAGCTGCTGCACCTGCTAAAAAGTGCCAGGCACTTTCCCGCTTCGAATTTCAACACAGTTGTGGAAAACTCGGGTTTTCCACAGGCGCTGAGAAATTTGAACCGGCGAAGTGCCTGGCACCTTTCATGGCAGAACATCTGATCATCATCGGTTCTGGCCCTGCCGGCCACACCGCAGCCATCTACGCGGCGCGGGCGAACCTGAAGCCCGTGATGTTCGAGGGGTTCTCCGGCGGGGGCATCCCCGGCGGCCAGCTCATGACGACGACCGAGGTGGAGAACTACCCCGGCTTTCCCGCCGGCATCCAGGGGCCTGAGCTGATGGAAGCCTTCCGCAAGCAGTCGGTGCGGTTTGACACGCGGATCTTCACCGAGGACGCCACGAAGGTCGACCTGTCCAGACGGCCATTCGCCGTCTCCTCGGCGGAGCGCGCGCTCGAGACCCAGGCCCTGATCATCGCCACCGGCGCCACCGCGAAGCGGCTTCAGTTGCCCCATGAGCCCGCGCTCTGGAACAAAGGCATCTCGGCTTGCGCGGTCTGCGACGGGGCGCTGCCCATCTTCCGCAACAAGCCGCTCGTAGTCGTCGGGGGAGGGGATTCGGCGGCCGAGGAGTCCACCTTCCTGACCAAGTTTGCCTCCAAGGTCTACCTGGTGCACCGGCGGGATCAGCTGCGCGCCTCCAAGATTATGCAGGAGCGGGTGTTCAAGAACCCGAAGATCGAGGTCCTCTGGCATACGGTGATCGCGGACGTCCTCGGCTCGGACGCGGTCTCCGGGGTGCGGCTGCGCAGCGTCGTGACGAACGAGGAACGCGACCTCTCCTGCGGCGGGCTGTTTTACGCGATCGGGTTCACTCCGAACACCGCGCTGTTCGCCGGAGCGCTCGAGCTCGACAAGGACGGCTACATCGTGACCCGGCCCGGCACCACCCAGACCTCGGTGCCGGGCGTGTTCGCCTGCGGGGACGTGCAGGATAAGCGCTACCGCCAGGCGGTCACGGCGGCCGGCAGCGGCTGCATGGCCGCGATGGATTGCGAGCGCTGGCTGAACGAGCAAGGCCTCAGCGTCTAGAGCACGCTCCGGTTCTCCAAAAATTTTTTCGGCTTGACTCTCCAGTTAACTGGATGGTTTATACTTGCAGCTGATGAGACCGTGCTTCATCGGGGTGCTGGCCTGTCAGGCCGGGGTCCCAATCAAGACCATTCGCTACTACGAAGAGGTCGGGTTGCTGCCGAAAGCGGCGCGGACCCTCTCCGGCTATCGCCTCTACCCGCCGCAGACCGTAGACCGCCTGCAGTTCATCAGGCAGGCGCAGTCGCTCGGGTTGCGGCTCAGCGACATCAAGGAAATCATGGACCTCGCCGATCGGGGTCGCTGTCCCTGCGGGCATGTCCAGCGGGTGCTGCGCACCAGGCTGCGGGAGCTGAAGCAGAAAATTCATGCCATGCGGTTGGTCGAGCGCCGGGTTGCGCAGGCGGTTCGCACGGGCTGTCCGCCGAACTTCAGGCCGCGTGGCAGCGCGATCTGCCCGACCATTCAACGGCAGGCTCCCAGCGGGAGGAAGCGGTCATGAACGCCAAAACGCTTGGCATCAGCTCAGCGCTGCTCGCGCCCTTCTGTTGCGTGGGGCCGGCGCTCTTGACCCTCTTGGGATTGGGCAGTGTTGGCTTCGGCGCGCTCATCGGCCGGTACCACTGGTGGCTCCTTGCAGCCTCAATAGGGCTGCTCGCGTTCGCCTGGTGGGTGTCCCTCAAGGAACGAAGGCGTTGCCGGGCTGCCCGCTGTCAGATGGCGCCGGGCAAGACCACGATAGCCGTTCTGGTCGTCGCGTCAGCGATTGTCGCGTTCTTCGTCGTGACGAATCTCTCAATCCTCTGTGGATGAACACGGAACGGTGCTGTGAGCTCCACCCGCCTGTCGTCTGTGGCCCGACGAGGTGCCCGCAATGTGGCGGACTCGGCAGGCCTGTCCGGCGCCTCACGCTCGGCGCGCTGGTCAGGCCGGAGCACCGGGCGCGCATCCCGCAGCAAGACGGAGCCTGCTTCTGTCGGACACCCACATGCGACGTGGTCTATTTCCTGCCAGACCAGGCGGTCTTTCGCACGGATGACCTGTCCGTGCCGGTCGGGCTGAAAGAGCCCGAGAATCCCGGCGCGCCGGTCTGCTACTGTTTCGGCTGGACGCCGAGGAAGATTGAGGCCGAAATCCAGGCAACCGGCCAGAGCACGGCCATCGAGCAGATCAAGGCGCAGGTCAGGGCGGGCAACTGCTACTGTGAAGTGACGAATCCCCAAGGCTCGTGTTGCCTGGGGAACGTGGCTGCGGCTGTGCAGCAAGGGACAGGTCAGACGTTGAGAGGGAGGTGAGGACGATGGTGGACCTAAAACGGGTGGCGTTATGCCCGGCCTGCGGAGGGTGTCCTGAGGTGACGCTCGGTCTCTCCAACGACGAAGTGCGCATTGGAGAGGAGGGGAACCTGGTGCGCTTGACCAAGGAGGCGTGGAACACCCTGGTGGAGAAGATCGGCTCCGGTGAGTTAACGAAACTGTGAACTCATCCGGCGGCCCCGCTGGAAATTGGGACCAGGTCCATTTTTTCCTTCAACGATGGGAGAAAAATGGGCCTGATCCCGTTTTTCTGTTTCTGGCTGAATCCTTGCCCGGGTTCTTCGCATCATAACATCAGCGGGCCAGGCGTCTCCTGCGCGTCATCCGCTCGGGGAAGCTGCCGTTGTCGGGGCGAGCGGCTTGTGTTAGCATGGCTCCATGCCTGTTGTGCAGACGGATGACCAACAGCTCATCACGAGGCTCAAGGCGAAGGACGAAACGGCCCTCGGAGCCCTGATGGCTGAGTACGGCCCCAAGGTCTACGGCCTCTCAGTCCGATTGACCGGCAACCATCACGACGCTGAGGAGGTGCTCCAGGACGTCTTCTGGACCGTCTTTGCGAAGATCGGTTCGTTCCGTGGAGCGTCGAAACTGTCGAGCTGGATTTATCGTATTACGGTCAATACCGCCCTGATGAGGCTCCGCAAGCGGACAAAAGCGATGGAGCTGCCGCTGGAAGCGGAGCTGGGCCCGGCGATGACCGAAGAGGGGATGATTGCAGAGCCTGTGCGAGATTGGTCGCCACGTCCCGATGATGAGTTGAGCCGCAAAGAACTGGCCGACCGCTTGACGGAAGCCATCCGCCACCTGCCGCCGGAGTACCGGGCGGTGGTGGTGCTGCGGGACGTCGAAGGATTCTCTGCGGAAGAGACGAGCCGCGTATTGGGGATTTCCATCGCTGCGATCAAAAGCCGGCTGCATCGCGCGCGGCTGTTCCTCCGCAAGCACGTGGCGGAATACGCGGCAAGTCAGCGGCCCTGAGTGGATGTTGAGGCGCAGGAGCAATCCATGATGAAGTGCCGGGACATTGCCCAACTGCTTTACGACTACATCGAAGGGCTGCTGGGACCGTCAACCAGCCAGGCGCTTGAGGCACACCTGGCAGATTGCCCAGGGTGTCTCGCGTTCATCAAGACCTATCGGCAGACGATCGACCTTACCAAGGAGCTGCGGGCCGAAGCCATGCCTCCTGAGCTGCAGCAGAAGCTTCAGAGTTTCCTCAAAACACACCCTCCAAGCTGAATCCTTTTCCCCTGGCCCGCATCTTACCTCGTAGAGGGGGGATGACGATGATGAGGGTGACGGCTCTGGCAGTGCTCGTTGTCGGCGTGATTGCGTGGCTGGCATGGAGAGCCAGCCGCTGCGGACGCTACGGATGCGGCGCGCAAGAACTCAAGTAGGCCTCGCTTGACAACCTCCAGCGACGATGTGAAGATCGGGGCTGCCCTCCGCATGGCTCGCTCACCGGATAGGTCGACGAGGCAGCATCGACGTCCCACGGATGGTCGACGGGTGTGGTGGCTCCTCCTCTGCAGTGCTGGCAGCCTCATTGCCTGGTGGCAGATCCGCCTGCTCGGCGACGTCCGACACCAGCTGGGCGCGTTCTATGGATGGTTTGCCTGCGCCTTCCTCTTCTACCTGGCGACGCTGTGGTTGGTTGGTCGAGGAGAGCGGGCAGGAAGCCCGCTCCGAACCCATCGGCTGTCCCTGGGTGTGATCGGGCTCGTGGCGCTCCTGGCCCGTTTGACGCTCCTCGGGACCGCGCCTACCCTCTCCGATGACATCCACCGCTACCGGTGGGATGGACGGGTCCAACGGGCCGGCCTGGATCCCTACGCGTATCCGCCCAATCATCCGGCGCTGGCGTTCCTGCGCGATGAGCAGTTTGCGTCGATCAATTTTCCCCAGCTGCGCACGGTCTATCCCCCGCTGACCGAACTGGCGTTCCGCCTCGGCGTCACGCTTGGCGATACGCTCACCTCGCAGAAAGCGGTCGTCGTCTCGGCAGAGCTCCTCACCATGCTCGGTCTGCTGGTGGTGCTCTGGCGCCGGGGAAGGTCGCTGTTGTGGGTGGCGGCGTACGCCTGGCATCCGCTCGTCGTGTTGGAGATCGCCGGCTCGGGCCATAATGATGCGCTGGGGGTGGCCGCGCTGTGGCTCGGGATCGCTGGCTGGGAAACCCGGCGCTGGCGTGGGGCGGTGGCCGCCTGGAGCGCAGCCTTCTGGTCGAAGTTCGCGTCGATGATCCTGGTCCCGTGGTGGTGGTTCCGCCACGCGCGCCGCGGATGGCTGGCGGCCTTCGTGGCGCTGGCGGCAACACCCGTGCTGCTGCATCCCTCGATGGTTTGGGCGGTGGTCGAAAGCCTGTCGGCCATGACCACGCGATTTGAGTCGAACTCCTCGATGTTCCTGGTGTTGGCGCAGGCGCTCGGTCCAGCCGCCGGGCGCGTGGCAGCGTTTGGGCTCATCGGCGCGTGGATCCTGTGGTGGGCCAGGCGACAGCCAGATGTCATCACCTACCTGCTCGGCGCCTTCGCGGCCGCCGCCCTGCTCAGCCCGGTGCTGCACCCCTGGTATGTCGTTTGGCTCATCCCGTGCTTCTGTTTCCGCCGCGTGCCGGCGCTCATCGCGCTCTCCGGCACGGCCGTGTTCGCGTACGCCATGTGGCCCGGCCGGCTGGCCACCGGCGCGTGGCACCTGCCGTTGTGGGCGCGAGTGGCGGAGTATGCGCCCGTCGCGCTGCTCGGCATGATGGAGCTAAGAAAAATTGGTACCGGGTCTCTTTTTCCTTCGAGCGGCAACAGAAAAAGAGACCCGGTACCATTTTCTCCGGGACCGCGTGGGCCGTCTCGGCTTCGGGTAGGGGTGATCATCCCGGCGAGAAACGAGGAGGCGGCGATTGGGCGCGTGCTGGCGGGGGTTCCGCGTGAAGGTGTGCGCGACATCATCGTGGTCGACAACGGCTCGACGGATGCCACCGCTGAGGCGGCGGCCGCGGCCGGCGCGCGGGTGGTGCGTGAGCCAACGCCTGGCTATGGACGCGCGTGCCTGGCCGGCCTGGCGGCGCTGTCGCCTGACGTGGACACGGTGGTATTTCTCGACGGGGATCATGCTGATTATCCCGAGGAGCTGCCGAGGCTCCTGGCGCCCATCGCGCACGGGGAGGCAGACCTCGTCATCGGCTCGCGCGCCGCGCTCGCCGAGCCGGGCAGCCTGACGCCGCAGCAGCAGCTCGGCAATCGCCTGGCGTGCACCCTGATGCGCCTCTGCTTCGACGTGCGGGCGACGGATCTCGGGCCGTTCCGGGCGATTCGGCGCGACGCCCTGGAGCGGCTGGGGATGCGGGATCAGGCGTTTGGCTGGACGGTTGAGATGCAGGCGAAATCCGCCCGTGCCGGCCTGCGGGTCGTCGAGGTGCCGGTGCGGTACCGCCCGCGTTTCGGCCGCTCGAAAATCTCCGGCACGCTCACAGGCACCATTCGGGCCGGCGTGGCGATTCTGTCAACCATCGCGAAGATCGCACTAGAACGCCAGGCGCCATCGACGCCGACGCGACAGCTCCTCGTCTTCTTGAAGGATCCTCAGCCGGGGCAGGTGAAAACGCGCATGGCGTCTGACATCGGAGACGAAGCGGCCGCTGCCATCTACCGGGCGTGCGCCGAGCTCACCCTGGAGCGTCTGGCGCCGCTTCGCCAGGAGATCCGGTTGTGCGTGGATCCGCCGCAGGCGATTGCGCGAATCCGCGGTTGGCTGGGCGCAGGCTGGACCATGACGCCGCAGCGGGGCGCGGATTTGGGTGAGCGGGTGGCCCGGGCCACCCACGAGGCGTTCGCCGACGGCGCGCAGCGCGTCGCCGTCATCGGGACCGACTCGCCGTGGCTGACATCGGACGACATCGACGCGGCGTTTCGCGAGCTCGAGGCGGCTGACGTCGTGGTGGGCCCGACCGACGACGGCGGCTACTACCTCATTGGCCTCGCCCGCTCAGCGCCTGCGTTGTTCGACGGGATCGCGTGGAGCTCGCCCGAGGTCTTCCGGCGCACGTGCGAGAAGGCGAAGGCGCTGGGGCTGCGGGTGGCGGTCCTGCGCCAGGGCTACGATCTGGACCATGTCGAGGACGTGAAACGGTTCATGGCAGAATCGCGGAGGGCACATGACGCCTGAGCTGAACCAGCACACCGTGGTGCACGCGCCGGCGTTGACCGACATCGAGCGGCCGGGGTGGTGGCTGTTCCTCGACGGGGAGGCGCCCAACTGGGCCGCGGTCGATGCGCGCGGCGCATGGCTCCTGCAGGTCCTGCGCGAAGCGCCGCAGCCGTTCTCCGCCCTGGTGGCGCGCTACGCGGCGCACGAAACCCTGGAGGGCGGCAAGGCCTGGGCGCACGTCCACGCGTTCATCAGCGAGGCGCTGCGCCACGGCCTCCTCAGCCTTGCGCCGGCGGCGCGCGAGCCATATCAGGGCCGCGCGCACTACCTCAGCCTCTCGCGCCTGCGCGAGTGCTGGCTGCACACCAACAACTCCTGCAACCTCGCGTGCAGCCACTGCCTCGTCAGCTCCTCCCCGCGGGGCGAGCAGGGGCTCTCCACGACGTTCTGGCGCGATGTCATCGACCAGCTCGCCGCGCTCGGGGTGGACCGGTTCTACCTCACCGGCGGCGAGCCGTTCGTGCGCCCGGACATGCCCGAGCTGATCCGTCGGATCACGGACACGCACGGCATCGAGGCCATCCTCCTGACCAACGCGACGCTCTTTGCCGGGCCGCGGCGCGCGCTGCTGGACAGCTTGGACCGCGCGCGCGTGAAGTTCCAGGTCAGCGTCGACGGCTCCACCCCCCAGATCAACGACCGGATCCGCGGCGCCGGCAGCCTCCGGGCGGCCATTGAGGGGCTGCGCGAGCTGACGCGGCAGGGGTTCGAGGTGACGGTCACGACTGTCGCCACCGGCACCAACCTGGAGGATCTGCCGAACATCACCCGGCTGGCCGAATCCTGCGGGGTGAAGACGCAGCACCTGATGTGGCTGCACCGGCGCGGCCGAGTGATCCAAGGACGTGAGGAATGGTTCCCGGCAATCGAGCGGCTGATCGAGGCGGTGCGCGCGGTCAGGCAGGAGGCGGACCGGCGCGGCATCCTCCTGGACAACGCGGCCTCGTTTGAGCTGCGCGCCAACGCTCCGGCCGGCGTGAAGTTCGACCTGGGCAACGCCGGCTGGCAGAGCCTGTGCGTCTACGCGGACGGGCACGTGTACCCCTCGGCGGCGCTGGCCAACCACAAGCCGCTGGACTGCGGCGACGCGGCGAACGGCCGCACCATCGAGCAAATCTGGCGCGAGAGCCCGATCCTCGAGCAGATCCGTCAGGCGAGCGTCGTGCGCAAGCCTCAAGCCGCCGGCGATCCGTTTCGCTATCTGACCGGCGGCGGCGATCTGGAGCACAGCTACTTCTTCTCCGGCGAGTTCCTAGGCGATGATCCGTACTATCCGCTCTCCCAGGCGATGCTGCTCGACGCGATGGATGCGCTCACCGCCCGCAAGGCGACGCTGGTCAACCGGCGCTCCGGCTACGACGCGCCGCGCCTCTACCATGCGATGGGCGACGGGGCGGTCGTCTGCGGCACGTCGGAGCTCGGCGCGCAGGACGTGGAGGTCGCGTTCCTCCACTCCAACTGCGTGCTGTCCTTCGACGTCGAAAAACCGCGGAAGATCGTCCAGGCGTTCTACGGGCAGGCCGCCGAGCAGCCGCAAGCCGAGCTGTGCTGTCCCACGAAGTACGATCCTGACGAGGTGGGGCACATCCCGCAGGAGGTGCTGGATCGGTTCTACGGCTGCGGCTCGCCGGTCACCGCAGCCAAGCCGCAGCCCGGAGAGGTCTACGTCGATCTCGGCTCCGGCGCGGGGATCGACTGCTTCATCGCGGCCAAGGACGTCGGGCCGACCGGCCGGGTGATCGGCATCGACATGACCGAGCCGATGCTGGCGGTGGCGCGCGAGAGCCGGGCGAAGGTGGCGGCGTCACTCGGCTATGATGTCGTGGAATTTCGCCGCGGGTACCTGGAGGCGATCCCGGTCGAGAGCAGGACCGTGGACGTGGTGACTTCCAACTGCGTGGTGAACCTCTCCCCGGACAAACCCAAGGTGTTCGCGGAGATCTGGCGCATCCTCAAGGACCACGGCCGAGCCGTGATCGCGGATGTCGTCTCGGACCGGGAGGTGCCGCCGCGCCTCAAGGTCAACGAGCAGCTCTGGGGCGAGTGCATCGTCGGGGCGCTGACCGAAGAGCAGTTCCTGGCGATGCTCGAGCAGGCGGGCTTCTACGGCCTGTCGGTCGTCGAGAAGACGTGGTGGAAAACGATCCCTGCCCGCCCGGGCGATCGGGGGGCAGGCGGGGAAGGATTCAACTTTTACTCGGTGACGGTGCGGGGCTCCAAGTTCGAGAAGACGCAGGGCTGCACGTCCATCGGGCAGACCGCGATCTACCGCGGGCCGTTCAAGGCGGTGCTCGATGAGGAGGGGCATCTGTTTCCGCGCAACGTGGCGATCAGCGTCTGCACCGACACCGCGAGCAAACTCTCGAACCCGCCGTACGCGGGGCTGTTTGCGGTCGTCGAACCGGACGGGTCCGCGAAGGAATTGGCCGCGGCCGCCTGCCCCCCCACCGATGTCGCTGGTGGTGGGGGCTGCTGTCCAGGCGGGACCGGCTCCGGCTGCTGCTAAAAAGGTGTCAGACACTTTTCAAAGCGGGAAAAGTGTCTGACACCTCTCTACGAGCCATGTGGGTGAAGCTTGGCGTCTTTGTCCTCCTTGCGCTGGGCATCGGCTGGGCGCTGAAGGCGCTCGGGGTGAATGTCGCCGGGGTCACGCCCGAGACGGTGCAGGGATTTGTGCTGTCCTTCGGCGTCTGGGCTCCGATCGTCTACCTCCTCGCCTACGGCCAGCCGGTTGTGCCGCTGCCGGCCAGCGTCATGACGGTCACCGGCGGGTTGGCCTTCGGCCCGGCGTGGGGCACGGTGGCGGCGCTCGGGGGTGCCACCACGAGAGCCTGCGCCCAGTTCGGCGTCGCCCGGCTGCTGGGCCGGGACGCGGTCGCGAAGCTCCTGAAGGGGCGGGTGGCGGCGCTGGATCAGCAAATCGGCGAGCGCGGATTTCAGGCGGTATTGCTGATCCGGCTGATCCCGAACCTGCCGTTCGACGTGCAGAACTACGGTCTGGGATTTTCCCGGGTGCAGTTTGTCCCGTATGCGCTGGGGACGCTCCTCGGCATGATCCCCGGCGCGTTCGCCTACGTGTACCTGGGCTACTCCCTGACCGATCCCCGGCATCTCTGGAAACTCGGCGTGGCGATCCTGATCGTTGTCGGGTTGATCCTGGCCCAGCGCGCGCGGACGCCGCGCCATCAGCGCAGCCGGCCATGATCATGCCGGATGATGCCCATAATCGGGAGTTGGTCCGCAACACCCATCCGCCCGATTGGGTCAACCCGACCCCGTCGGGCCGCTACACCCTGGTGGTGATCGGAGCCGGCACCGCCGGGCTGACCGCGGCCGCGGGCTGCGCGACGGTGGGCGGGCGCGTGGCACTGGTGGAGCGGCACCTGACTGGCGGCGACTGCCTCATCACCGGCTGCGTGCCTTCAAAGGCCATCATCAGCGCCGCGCGGATCGCCGGCGCGGCGCGTCGCGCCGGGGAGTACGGGGTGCGGGTCGGCGCCGTGGACGTGGACGTTCCCGCGGTGATGGAGCGCATGCGCCGTTTGCGCGCCGAGATCAGCCCGGCCGACTCGGTGCGGCGCCTGTCGGAGATGGGGGTGGAGGTGTTCCTCGGACCGGCGCGCTTCACCGGGCAGGACACTGTGGCAGTCAACGGAGCCACCCTGCGGTTTGCCCGGGCGGTGATCGCTACCGGCGGCCGGCCAATTGTCCCGCCAATCCCCGGCTTGCAGGAGGGTGGGTTTCTGACCAACGAGACCCTGTTTGAGCTAACCGAGCTTCCCAGACGTTTCGTCGTGATCGGGGCCGGCCCGATCGGCTGCGAGATGGCGCAGACGTTTCAGCGGCTGGGCGCCCAGGTGACGCTCATCGACACCGCCGGACACATTCTCGTCCGGGAGGACGCGGACGCGGCCGAGCTCATCCAGCAGGCGCTGGTCCGAGACGGGGTGCGCCTGGTGCTCAACGCCAAGGTCATGCGGGTGGAATCTCGCGGGGGCGAGCGCGCCGTTGTGGTCGAACAGCAAGGCCGCGCCCAGGCGCTTCCGTGCGACGCGCTCCTCGTTGGGGTGGGCCGCGCGCCGAACGTGGAGGGGCTGGACTTGGAAGCGGCCGGCGTCCGATATGACAACACCGGAGTCCTCGTGGATGACGTCCTGCGGACCTCGAACCCGCGCATCTTCGCAGCCGGCGACATCGCCACGCCCTACAAGTTCACTCATCTGGCCAACGCCATGGGCCGCATGGCGATGATCAACGCGCTCTTCTGGGGTCGCAACCGGATGAGCCGGGTGGTCATCCCGTGGTGCACATACACCGATCCGGAGATCGCCCACGTCGGGCTGTCTGAGCCGCAGGCGAAGGAGCGGGGCGAGCGGGTGACGACGCTGACGGTGCCGTTCTCGGAGAACGACCGCGCGATCCTTGACGGCGAAGCCGGCGGGTTCATCCGGGTGCATCTGAGGCAGGGGACGGATCGGCTGCTTGGCGCGACGATCGTCGCCACCCACGCCGGGGATCTCCTGACGTACTTCACGCTGGCGATGACGAGCGGCACGGGGCTCTCCTCGCTGGCCAATGCGATCTACCCCTATCCGACGCAGTCCGAGCTCATCAAGAAGGCCGCGAATGCCTATCTCCAAACCAAGCTGACGCCATTCGTGAAACGACTGCTGTCACGGCTGTTGGCCTTCCGCCGATGAACGTGCCAGGCATGATTCAAATGAGGAGACCCATCGCGCCCCTTGTCGTGATGCTCCTCGCCTCGATGCCGGCGTCTGCCGCGGATCATGCCGCCTGGGATGCGCTGCTGCGCGCGCACGTGGAGGAGACGGGCCTGGTGAACTACCAGGAGCTGCAGACGCGCCAGCCGGAGCTGGACGCGTACCTTGAGGGCCTAGCGCAGGCAGATCCCACCTCGCTGTCCCGAGAGGAGCAGCTCGCCTTCTGGATCAACGCGTACAACGCCTGCGTGGTGGACGTGACCCTCGACCACTATCCGATCAAATCGGTGAAGTCCGTTCCTGGTTTCTTTCGCACCGTGCAGCGCCGCGTTGCGGGGCAGTGGCTGACCCTGGATGAGATCGAAGCCAAGAGCCACGCCCTGGGCGACTGGCGCTCCCATATGGCGGTGGTGTGCGCTTCAGCCGGCTGCCCGTCGCTTCGGAACGAAGCCTATGCGCCGGATCGCCTTGCGGAGCAGCTTGCAGATCAGACCCGGCGCTTTCTCGCGGATCCCTCGCGGGGGTTCCGGGTTGAGGGCACGACGCTGTGGGTATCCAATGATCTTTAAGTGGGCAGGCAAGGATGTGGTGCCGGGCGGCGGGGTGACGGCGGAGACGTTGCTGCCAGTCCTCTCACCGTATCTGGACGCCGACATGGCTGCGCGGCTGTGGCAGCGTCCACTTGCGCTGAAATTCATGGCCTACGATTGGACGCTGAACGATGTCGCGGATGGACAAAGGCAAGCCAGGTGAACGCGTATCACAGGAGGGAAACGCCATGAACCGAATGGGAACGTGGGCGGTAGGGATGGGCGTCATGCTGGTCACGACGCCGGTCTGGGCGGAAACCGGCAAGGCAGTGATCCAAGGCACCTCAGCGGATTCCACCGTTGGGGGTGTGGCCATGCTCGCCGACACGCCGAATGGGCTTGAGGTGACGGTCAACGTCGCCGGCGCAGAGTCAGGCAAGCACGGGATCCACATCCATCAGTTTGGCGACTGCAGCAACAAGGCCAATGCCGCCGGCGGCCATTACAATCCCGACAGCACCCCGCACGGGTTTCTCCCTAAGGATGGCGTGACCAACGCCCACCCGGGCGACATGGGCAACCTTGAGGTACGGGAGAACGAATCCGGCTCGTTGACGGTCGTCCTGCCTCATGTCACGTTGGGAAGCGGGACGTACAGCGTGGCCGGGCGCGCGATCGTGTTGCATGAGAAAGTGGACGACTTCGGCCAGCCGACTGGCAACGCCGGCGGGCGCATCGGCTGCGGGATCATCCTCATCACCGGCCAATGATGTGGTGGGCGACGATCCGTTCGATCATCGTCTCGTGGCTGGTGACGTTGCCGATGGCTGCGCCGGCGGCCTCGGCGATCTCCCAGATGTTGTGAGGGAAAATAGAAGTGGTCCGCCCACGACCTCGTGTATTATTTGTCTGTCTCGCCAACTCCTGCCGGTCCCAGATGGCGGAGGCCATCGCCAGATCGCTCGGCCAAGGCCGGTGGGAGGTGTGGAGCGCCGGGTCGCGCCCGAGCGGCGCGGTGCATCCGATCGCCGTGACGCTGATGCAGGAGCTGGGCCTGAGCCTTGCCGGCCACGCCTCCAAGGGCCTGGAGCAGGTGCCGCCCATTCGCTGGGATTATGTGGTGACGATGGGCTGCGGGGACGCCTGCCCCACGGTGGCCGCGCGGCACCGACTCGACTGGGACATTCCGGATCCGGTGGGCCGCCCGCTTGAGGAGGCCCGGCGGATCCGAGACGAGTTGCAGGCGCGCATCCGCGACGTAGCCGATCGGGCGTTGGGGGCAACGGCTTGACAAGCCGGGCAAGACCGGTCAACATAAAGACGCTCGCCAGGCGTTCCGATTCCCCGCACAGATCGTCAGCACCGCCCAACACAGGAGGCAGGCATGCGTCAACGGATCGGGGCAGTGGCGCTCGCAGCGCTAGGGCTCTGGGCGCCAGCCGCGTGGGCGACGACCTACACGATCGATCCGCAGCACAGCACGGTCTCCTTTAAGATCCGCCATCTGGTTGCCAAGGTGCCGGGGGTCTTCCGGGAGTTCGAAGGCGCCTTCGACTACGTGCCGGGCCAGCCGGACCAGTGGAAGGCCCAGGCGGTCGTCCAGGCCGCCAGCATCGACACCCGGGTGGAGAAGCGGGACACCCATCTGCGCTCCAAGGATTTCTTCGGCGTGGAGCAGTTTCCCACCATCACGTTCACCAGCACGCAGGTGACCGACGCCACCCCGACCAGCGCCAAGCTCCATGGGGTGCTGACCCTCCACGGGGTGCAGCAGCCGGTGGTCCTGGATCTCGTGATCGGCGGCGAGGGCAAAGACCCGTGGGGCAATCAACGCGCCGGCTTTACCGCGACCACGACGCTCAACCGCAAAGACTTCGGCATCGTCTGGAATGAGCCATTGGAAACCGGCGGGTTCCTCCTTGGGGAGGACGTGGATGTCACGCTGGAGATCGAGGGGATCGCGAAATAGGAAAGGAGCGCACCGGGAATGGATCTGAAGAAGCAGCGGGCGGTCATGGCGGCGGTGGCGGGGTTGCTGGCCGCCGGGTTGTCATCGGTCGGTTCCACGGCGCAGGCGCAGGAAGAAGAGGGGAACGCGCACTGCTATGGGATCAACAAGTGCAAGGGCGTCGGCGATTGCGGCGGCAAAGGCCACTCCTGCGCCGGCCAAAACGGCTGCAAGGGGCAGGGCTACATCGACCTGGACAAGGACGACTGCCTTCGGATCGAGGGCGGCCGGCTGACGGAAGAGCCGGAAGCCTCGCCGGAGACCCCGTCGTAAGGGTGGAAAAGAGGGACCGTTTCTCTTTTTCCAGCGTTGAGACGATAGAAAAAGAGAAACGGTCCCAGTTTTTCTGAGATGAGCGAGCGGTGGCCGGTCCTGGGCTGCGGGGTCGGCCTGCGCACCGAGCACTACGACGTCATCACCCGCGAGTGGCCTCGGGTGGATTGGTTCGAGGCGATCTCCGAGAACTTCATGGACTCCGGAGGGCGCCCGCTGGCCGTCCTCGAGCAGGTCAGGCGACGCTACCCGGTGGCGCTGCACGGCGTGTCGCTGTCGATCGGCTCGGCCGACCCGCTGGACCGGCAGTACCTGAAGCGGTTGAAGGCGCTGGTCGACCGGATCGATCCCGTGATCGTGTCCGACCACCTCTGCTGGACCCGCGTGGACGGCGAGCAGCTCCACGACCTGTTGCCGCTGTCCTTCACCGAGGAGGCGATCCGCCACGTGGTCGCCCGCGTGGGCGAGGCGCAGGACCTCCTGGGCCGTCGCCTCCTGCTCGAGAACGTCTCCACCTACGTCGCCTACGCGCACTCCACCATGCCGGAGTGGGCGTTTCTCACCGAAATCGCCGAGCGCTCCGGCTGCGGCCTCCTCCTCGATCTGAACAACCTCTACGTCAACGGCTACAACCATCAATTCGATCCCGCTGAGGCGCTGGGCCGCATCCCCGGCGAGCTGGTCGGCCAGTTCCATCTCGCGGGGCACACCGACAAGGGCGCCTTCCTCTTTGACACGCACGACCGGCCGGTCATCGACGCGGTGTGGGCGCTGTACCGGCAGGCGCTGACGCGCTGGGGCCCGGTCGCCACGCTCATCGAGTGGGACGAGGACATCCCGGCGTTTGCGCGCCTGGCCGAGGAGGCCGACAAGGCCAGGGCCATCTACGTGCAGGTGTGCGGCGGCGCGCCCCTCGACGAGCTCCCGATGCGTTCGACCCATGGCTGAACCGTCGTTGGTTGAGCTGCAGCGGTGGATGCGATCTCGCATCCGGCCTGGCCTCGGGCCACCGTCGGAGGCGGCCGCGGTGCCCCTGCGGCCGCAACGCGGCGCGCCGGGCGAGGAGCGCCTGGCGGTCTACGCCGAGGGCTACGTGGCCCGGACGCAGGAGGCGCTCGCGGAGGTCTACGAGGCGGTCCGCCATCTCATCGGCGCGCGAGAATTCGCGGCGCTGGCGCGCGGCTACGCGGCGCGCCACCCCTCGCACGACTACAATCTCAGCCTCATGGGCCGGCACCTGCCGGAGTTTCTCGCGCGCTGGCCGCTGACCCAGCGGCTGCCGTTTCTTCCGGATCTCGCCCGGCTCGAATGGCTGGTGTGCCAGGCCTTCCATGCGTGTGACCATCCGCCGCTTCAGCCCGCGCGGCTGGCGTCGCTGCGCCCCGAAGAGTGGCCGCGGATCCGTCTGACCTTCCAGCCGTCGGTCGGGCTGCTCGCGTCGCCGTGGCCCATCCTGGATCTCTGGCGGGCGAGGACGCAGCCGCGCGAGCAGATTGATCTCGACGTGATCAACCGCCCTCAACAGGTGCTCGTGTCCCGCCAGGGGCTGTCCAGCCGGTGCGAGGGCTTGGAGCCGCGGCAGCACCGGCTGCTGGAGGGGTTGCTGGCCGGGCGCACGCTGGGCGACGTCTGCGGGGCGCTGGCCGACCAGGAGGAAGGCCTTCCGTTCTCGGCATGGTTTGCCCGCTGGGCCGCCGCGGGGCTAATCGTCGCCGCCGAAACGGTGTCAGACACTTTTCCCGCTTTGAAAAGTGTCTGACACCTCTTCAGACACCTCTTCACGAAGGAGGAAGGCATGACGCGTCGGGGGCTCCCAGTCCTCGTCCTTGCGGCAGCCGCACTCGGGTTGTCAGGATGTGCGCTCTTGCTGGTGGGGGCCGGGGTGGCGGGGGGCTACGCGATCAGCAAGGACTCCGTGCGAAACCTCTTCGATCTTCCCAAGGACCGTCTCTATCATGAGAGCCTCGCCGTCCTTCAGCAGATGGGAACGGTGGAGCTGGAGGATCGCGCCCACGGCCGGCTCAGGGCCGAGGTGGAGGACGTCAACGTCACCATCACCATCACGCAGGTGACGAAGAAGACCGTCGAGCTCCACGTGAGGGCGCGCAGCGAGTGGCTGATGCCGAAGGTGGACACGGCGCAGGAGGTCTACGGCAAGATCGTCGAGCGCCTGTAGCCGGCCCAGGAGCGGGCGGCTTGCAGGCGCGCGGATCGTGTGATACCCTACGTCGAACGGCGATGAGCGAGGCGCACGCCCTTTCGGTGTCAGGCCGCCAGGACGTTCCCACGGCGACCGGCATCCCCAACGGCAAGCTGGGGATGTGGGTCTTTTTGGCCTCCGAAGTGATGTTCTTCACCGGGCTGATCGGCGCCTACGTCGTGCTGCGCATGAGCCACCCCGCCTGGCCGGGCCATGAGGGGCACCTCAGCGTGCCGATCGGCACGGCCAACACCCTCATCCTCATCTGCAGCAGCACGTCGATTGTCCTGGCGCTGGCCGCCTCCGCGCGCCTGCCTGCCCCGCCTGTCGGCGGGGCGCAGGCAGGCCACGCGATGCCGGCGGTGCGGGGCTGGCTGGGGGTGACGATCGGGCTCGGCGCGCTCTTCCTCGTCATCAAGGGCTTCGAGTACGCGGCGAAGTTTTCCCACCACATCTTCCCAAGCACGAACGTCTTCTGGTCCTGCTACTTCACGCTGACCGGCTTCCACGCCCTGCACGTGCTGGCGGGGATCGTGTTCAACCTGTGGGTGCTGGGCTACACGCGCAGTGCCACGGGGTGGCTGGAGCGGGGCCGCCGGCTGGAGTTCGCCGGCCTCTACTGGCACTTCGTGGATATCGTGTGGATCTTTTTGTTCCCGCTGCTGTACCTATTCAATTAAGGGGACGTTTCTATTTTTCGCTTGCGGAGGGAGCAGGGCGAAAAATAGAACTGTCCCCGGAAGATGCGCCAAGATGATGGTCGGTGCGAGAAGGTATCTTGTCGTCTGGTTCTGGCTGGCGGGCCTGATGCTGGCGGGGGTCGTGCTCTCGGAGCAGCCGATCTTGCCCTGGCCCCGGGCCGCGATCGTCGGGCTGATCCTCGCGCTCTCCTCGGTCAAGGCGGCGCTGGTCGCGTTGTACTACATGCACCTCAAGGGCGATCGGCGCGTGTTGGCGCTCGTCGCCCTTGCGCCGTTCGTCCTTATCGCCCTCGCTGTGGGCGTCGTCTTCTCCAGCGCCCTCGTGAAGCTTTAGGAGAAACGGTCCGCCCCCTAGACCGACAGCGCCGGAATCCGCAGGGGTTTGACCGTCAGCGGGTTCGGCGACGGCAGCCGCGCGGGGTTGCCTTGCGGCAGCCGGATGCGGCGGGCGAGCCGCAGCGCGCCGAGCAGACGGATCGTCAGATACATCACGTCGACCTCCCACCAGCGCAGGCCGTGGGCGGCGGAGTGCGGGTAGGCGTGATGGTTGTTGTG
>CAZKXY010000011.1:0-28851 GCA_964556925.1 uncultured Planctomycetales bacterium
TCCGCGCCACGATGCCCAGGCGGAGCAAGAGCGCAGCGACATCCTGCGCCAGGCCTGGACTGTTGGTACTGAAATTGATGGCATGGCTTCCGCGACCGCTCACGCGAGGCGTGATGGTCCCATCTGTCGCCCACAGATGGCGGAGCAACAGCGCGAGTTGTGCGTTGTTCAAACGGAAGGCGGCTTCTGGGATCCGCTTCTCATGAGACCGCTGGCCGAAGATACCGAGTGCCGTGAGCCATTGACCGACCCCGGCGGGCTTCCACCGGTTGCCGTTTCCGCTGATGAGCAGCTGATGCCCATTGCCGCGGCCGGCGTAACGCTTCACCTCGCAGCCGAACTCCTCGCGCGCCGCTCGGGCCACGAGGTCGCGGCTTTCCTCCGACGAGGTCGTGTAGCGCAACGGCTGGTGCGTCAGATAGCTTCCATCGCCGATGAGATGACCCAACAGCGCGACTCGCAACTCTGGCCAGGCATCCGTGGATTGCGGCTCGGGGGCTCGGCGGGCGATGGCCACGCGGTCGCCCGTCGTGATGGCCCCCGCACGGATCCATCCGTCGGGACCGAACAGGCGATGCTCGCGCGTCACCGTGATAAACCGTCCGCTGGCCAGTCGGACGGTCACGACGGGCTTCACTCCCACGCTCCAGACCTTGTCGGTTTGGGCGCGAACTATGCGGCCTTCTGGGGTCACGGCCCATACCTCAGGCGTTTGGCCGACCAAGCGGGCCACCGGCACCCGCCGGCCATCCGCCAGCGTCACCAACGTATCCCCCGTCACACATTCGCGCAGGTCCGACAGCCGCGGGCGGAACGACTCGCGCCGCTCCGGCGCGCGCGAGAGCTGGCTGACCGCGATCACGGGCAGGCTCAGCTCCCGCGCCAGCGCCTTCAGGCTGCGGGAGATGATCGAGATCTCCTGCTGCCGGTTCTCGGCCGCCGACGACTCCTCCATGAGCTGGAGGTAGTCCAGGATGACCAGGCCGATGTCGTGCCGGCTCTTCAGCCGCCGCGCCTTCGCCCGCAGCTCCAGCACCGAGAGGCTCGGCGAGTCGTCGATGAAGATCGGCGCCTCGGAGAGCTTCCCGGCGGCCTTTGTGAGGTTGGGCCAGTCGCTCGTCGAGAGCATCCCGGAGCGGACGCTGTGCGCGTTGATCCGCGCGTGCGAGCAGAGCATCCGCTGGACCAGGTGCTCCTTCGACATCTCCAGGCTGAACAGCGCCACCCCGACCTTCTGCATCAGCGCGACGTGCTCCGCGATGCACAGGGCGAGGCTGCTCTTGCCCATGGCGGGACGCCCCGCCACGACGATGAGATCGGCCGGCTGCAAGCCGGCGAGCTGCTGGTCGAGCTCGAGGAAGCCGGTGGGCAACCCCGTGATCATCCCCTTGCGCTGGTACAAGGTGTCGATCATCTCGATCGAGCTTTTGATGATGTCCTTCATCGCCACGGCGTCCCGCTTGAGCTTCTTCGCCGCGATGGTGAAGATGAGGCTCTCCGCCTTGTCCAGCAGGTGGTCCGGCTCAAGCCCGCTGTCGTAACACTCGGTGGCGATCTGGGTGGTGGCCCGGATGAGCTCGCGCAGGATGGCTTTTTGCTTGACGATCCGGCAGTAGTGCTCGACGTTGGCCGCCGTGGGCACGACGCTGGTCAGGATCGCGAGAGTGCTCGCGCCGCCGACGTCCTCGAGGAGCCCGCGCCGCTTGAGCTCGTCGGTGACCGTGACGAGATCCACCGGCACGTTGCTCTTGTAGAGCGCGAGGAGGGTGGCGAAGAGCTTGCGGTGGCTGTCCTTGTAGAAGGCGGCCTCGTCCAGCAGCTCCGCGGCCTGGACCATCGCCGCTTCTTCGAGCAGCATGGAGCCGAGCACGGCTTGCTCCGCGTCGAGGTTCTGCGGCGGCAGCCGCTCGAGCGTCGTTAACTCCGGCAGATCCATCCTGGAATGCGCTCAGGGCTCTGGGTTCTGGGCTGTGGGCAACTCCCCTGAGCCCAGAGCCCTCAGCCCAGAGCCACGGGATACCGCTATTGTTTCACGACCCACACTTTCAACGCTGCGGTCACGGCCGGGTGCAGGCGCACGGGGATCTCGTACACGCCCAGGGCTTTGATCGGCTGCGCCAACTGCACCGCATGCTTCTCGATGGCGAGCCCGTCCTGCTTCAACGCCTCGACGAGGTCGTGCGTCGTGACGGAGCCGAAGGGCTGCTGACCCTCGCCCAGCGCCAGCTTCACGGTGACCGACCGGCTTTCCAGCCTCTGCTTGAGCGCCTGGGCCTGGGCCTTGTCGCGCTCGGCCTGCTGCGCCCGCTGGCGCTTGAGGGCTTCGATGGTCTTCAAGCGCTCGGGCGTCGCCGGAGCCGCCAGCCCGGCGGGGATCAGGTAATTGCGGGCAAAGCCGGGCGCGACCCGGACGACCTCGCCCTCCGCGCCGACCTTCTCGACCGCCTTCAAGAGCACGAGGTCCATCAGACGGTCACGTAGGGGAGCAGGGCCATGAACCGCGCCCGCTTGATGGCGCGGGTCAGCGCGCGCTGGTGCCTGGCGCACGTGCCGGTCAGCCGCGAGGGGATGATCTTGCCGCGATCCGTCACGTAGCGGCCGATCCGCTCCAGGTCCTTGTAGTCAATGCGCTCGACCTTGTCGGAGCAAAACCGGCAGGGGCGTCTCACAAACACCCGTCTCGGTGGAGGCATTTCTACTCCTCACCAACCGGCGCGAATCGCGCGTTACTTCTCTGTATCGGACCATTGCTATTTTCCTGTCGATCGACTGCAGGAAAATAGAAGTGGTCCGGCTGTTCCGGGCGTCTAGTGGTTCCGCTAGAACGGCACGTCGGCATCGGCTTGCTCCCCGGACATCGTCTCCGCCTCCTCAGCGCGAGCGGGCCCCTGCCCCTCGCGGGCCGCCTCCGGCTCCGCCGCCGTCGACGACGGCGCCGCACCGGACGGCGGGCCCAGGAACTGCACCCGGTCGGCCCGCACCTCCATCGTGGAGCGGGTCTTGCCCTCGGCTTCCCAGCTGCGGTAGATCAGCCGGCCCTCGACGAACACCGCGCGGCCCTTCTTCAGGTACTGCTGGCACAGCTCCGCCTGCCGGCTCCACACCACGATCGTCACGAAGCAGGTCTCCTCCTTGCGCTGGCCGGCCTGATCCTTGAAGGTGGAATTCACGGCCAGGCGCAGATTGGCGACCGGCGTGCCGCTGGGCGTGTAGCGCAGCTCGGGATCCCGCGTGAGGTTGCCGATCAAAAGGACGCGGTTGAGGCTGACCATGCTCACCCCCGTGCGGGCGCAGCGCCCGCGGCGACCGGGGCGGCCTCGTCGGCGCTGAGGATGATGACGCGCACGACCGCCTCGTTCAGCTTGAACAGCCGCTCCAGCTCGACCATGCGGTCGGTCGGCGCCTGGAACCGCAACAAGTGGTAGTGCCCTTCGCTGTGCCGATCGATCTTGAAGGCCAGCCGGCGCCGGCCCATGCTCTGCGAGGCCTTCAGGCTGCCGCCCACCTTCTTGATCGGCTCCTCCAGGCGGGCCGCCTGCCGGGCCAGCTCCTGCTCCGTGCCCGCGGTCTTCAAGATCACCAGCGCCTCATAGTCCCGTGTCATCCCACACCCTGGCTGTCCCGCCACTGGCGGGGTCCAGCCCTCCGAGAGATCCCACCCGCATGGCTGGACGGCTCCGCCGGTGGCGGAGCCCAGCTAGGGTGTGGGATCATTCGACGTTTTGCACCCGCGTATTGTAGCGGTTCATGGCCGCGTCCATCCCTTCCCTGACCCACAGCTCGCAGGCATCCGCCGCCTGCTCAATCGCCGTCTCGGCGATGGGCCGCTCGTCGCTGCGAAACGGCGACAGGACAAACTGCTCAAGCTCGCGCGGCAGCGGATCCGTGCCGACGCCGATGCGCAGCCGAGGAAACTGGTCGGTCCCCAGGACCGCCAGGCACGATTCCAGGCCGTGGTGGCCGCCGCTCGAGCCCTGCGGGCGCAGGCGGATGGTCCCCAGGGGCAGATTCACGTCGTCGCACACCACCAGCCGATCGGCCAGCGGCCCCTCGACCGTCCGCAACGCCTCGCCGGACGCGTTCATCATGGTCAGCGGCATCAACAGCCGCACCGCCTCGTCGCCGTCCCGGTAGTCGCCGCAGACGCTGGCCGGCCGGCGGTCGACGGGGCTGAGGGTCGCCTGCCGGATCTCCACCTGATGGCGCTCGGCCAGCCGCTGGATGACCGCAAACCCGACGTTATGCCGCGTGCCGTGGTACGTGTGCCCTGGATTGCCTAACCCGACAACAACTTTCACCCGGAGGTTTCCTCCAGCTGCGGGTCCTGGCAGGGCCTCCGCGCGCCGCTCAGCGAATTTTGCTTCGCCCCGCCCCCGCCACGGCCCGCAAAATTCGGAATTCGCGGCTCGCGGAGCGCCCTGCCACCCGCCTAGTGAGTTTTCGGTGGGACATCCTTTTCTTTCTTGGCCTCGGGCGCCTTCTCGCCCTTGGCCTCTTCGGCGGCCGCGGCAGGCTCTTCCTTCTTCTCGCGGATGACTTCCGGCTCGGCGGGCGCCGCGGCCTCAGCCTCCTCCGGCTTCTCTGCTTTCGGCTGCTGCACCGAGGCGATCACGCCGGCGGCGTCGCTCACGATCCTCGCGTGCGTGGGGGACGCCAGGTCCCGCACGTGCACCGTCTCGCCGATCTTCAGGGCGCTGATGTCGCACTCCACCGCCGCGGGGATCTCGGCCGGCAGACACTCCACCTCCACCTCGCGCAGGAACTGCTCGAGGATGCCGCCGTCCTGCTTGACGCCGACCGGCTCGCCGTTCAGCACGACCGGCACCTTGACCCGCAGCCGTTCGGTGAGGCGGATCGCGTGGAAATCCACGTGGAGGATGTGGCCGTCCAGCGGGTCATGCTGCACCGCCTGGACGAGCGCGGGACGCTGCCAGGAGTCGGTCCCGCCCATGCGCAGCGTCACCAGCGAGTGCTCGCCGGTTTTTGAGTGCAGCACCTGGCGCAGTTGGCGCTGCTCCACCGCCACGGACAGCGGCTCCACCCCGCGTCCATAGACCACGCCGGGCACCAGGCCCTCCCGCCGCAGGCGACGGACCGATCGGCTGCCCATCGCCTCCCGTTTCTTCACCGTCAGCTGCTGTTCTGTCGTGGTCGTTTTCGTCTTCGCCATCGCTCACCCGGGGATCCCGTCGAACAACCCGCTGACGGACTGCTCGTAGTGGATCCGGCGGATCGCCTCGCTCAAGAGCGGCGCCACCGACAAGACCGTGATGTTCTGGTGCCGCTTCGGCTCCTCGAACGGAATGGTGTCGGCCACGATCAGCTCCCGCAGGCAGGAGGCGGCGATGCGGCTCTTGGCCGGGCCGGACAGCACCGGGTGCGTCACGCACGCGTAGACCTCCTTGGCGCCCGCCCGCTCCAGCGCGCCGGCCGCCTCGACGAGCGAGCTGCCGGTCGAGATCAGGTCATCGACCAGCATGCACACTTTCCCCTTCACGTCCCCCAGGATGTGCATCACCTCGGTCGCCTCAGGGCTGTCCCGCCGCTTGTCGACGATCGCCAGGCCCGCCCGGAGCCGCTTCGCGTAGGCGCGGGCCATCTTGATGCCCCCCACGTCTGGCGAGACCACGGTCAGGGGCTTGAGCCGCTTCTCCCTGACATACTGCTCGAAGACGTTGATGGCGTAGAGGTTGTCAAGCGGGATGTCGAAGAACCCTTGGATCTGCCCTGCATGGAGGTCCATCGTCAGCACGCGGTTGGCGCCGGCGGTTGTGATGAGGTTCGCCACCAGCTTCGCGGTGATGGGGACCCGCGGTTGGTCCTTCCGGTCCTGCCTGGCGTAGCCGTAGTACGGGATGACCGCGGTGATGCGGCGCGCCGAGGCGCGCCGCAGCGCGTCGATGATGATCAACAGCTCCATGAGGTTGTCGTTGACCGGCGGGCAGGTCGGCTGGATGAGGAAGACGTCCTTCCCGCGGACGTTCTCGTTGATCTGCACGCGAATCTCGCCTTCGCTGAAGCGGCCGACCAGCGACTCGGTCAGCGCGATTCGCAGCTGCCGGCAGATCGCCCGCGCCAATGGCGGGTTGGCGTTGCCGCTGACAATGGCCAGCTCCGAGGACAGCCCCGGACCCCGCAGGCCTTTGCGGCGCGGGGTGCTCGTTGGGGTGGACAGGCGCGACGCGCGGGGCATCTGGCTACCGCCGGGCGGCTCTCCTCGTGGCGCGGCGGCTGACGCGACCTGTCTGCCGTCGCCGGACGGCGACAGGCCGGCCGGCCTGCGCCCGCCGGAGGCGGGCAGGCGGGCGCGCCCGGACCGGACGCCGTCGGGCAGAGACGCGCGCCGGCCGCTTCCGCTTGGACGCGGGGCGAGCCGTTCGCCTGATCGCGATCCGTCGGCGCGCGGGCGGTTTCCCCGCCGGGCGTCGCGCCGGCTTGGCGGCGGCTTTCGGCCCGCCCCGGCGCTGAGGCGCGTCGGGCCGGGGATGCCCGTCGAGCTGCTCAGCGGCCTTCCGCTCCAGCAGCCGGGCGGGCACCCCGACGACCACCGCCTTCGGCGGAATGTTGTGGTCCTTGGGCACGACCGTCCCCGCCCCGGTCGTTGCGCCCGGGCCGACCTTCACCGGCGCGATGAGCACGGTGTCCGAGCCGATGAAGGCGCCCTTGCCGATGTGGGTGGGATGCTTCTGCTGGCCGTCGTAGTTGGCCGTGATCGTGCCCGCGCCGATGTTGGCCCCCTCGTCGATGGTGGCGTCGCCAAGGTAGGACATGTGGTGGATGCGCACGCGCGGGCCGACCTTGGTCCGCACCAGCTCCGCGAAATTGCCGATGCGCGCTTCCTCGGCGACGGACACCCCGCTGCGCAGCCGCGCGAACGGGCCGATGGTGCAGCGCTTGCCGATCGACACGCCGGTCTCGATCACCGTGTAGGGCCGGATCACGGTGTCGGCGCCGATGCTCACGCCGTGGTCGATGAACGTCGTCTGCGGGTCCTCAATGGTCACGCCGTTGTGCAGGTGGGCGTCAACGATGCGCTGACGGATCACGCCGATCGCCCGGGCCAGATCCGCGCGCGAGTTGATCCCAAGCGATTCGGACACTTCCTCCACGCGCGCGACCTGGATCTTGGCCTGCTCCTGCGCCGCGATGTGGGAGACGATCTCGGTCAGGTAGAGCTCGCGCTTGGCCGCGCTCGGCTTGAGGAGCGCCAGCGCCGCGCCCAGCGCCTGGAGGCCGCAGACCAGCGGCCCGACGTTGACCTCGCGGATCGCGCGCTGCGCGGCGTTGGCCTCCGCCTCCTCGACGACGCCGGCCACCTGCCCGCTCTCGTTGCGGAGGATGCGGCCGTAGCCCGCCGGGTCGGCCAGGTGCGCGGTCAGCAAGGTGCAGGACGCCCCTGCCTTGAAATGGGCCTCCACCATCCGCTGCACGGTGGTCCGCCGCAAGAGCGGCGTATCGGCATAGAGGATGAGGACCGCCCCGCCCCCGCCCCCCAGCGATTTCTTGGCCGCCAGGACCGCGTCGCCGGTGCCGAGCCGCTGCGTCTGGATGACGACCCGGGCCTCCTTCGGCAACAGGGGTTTGACCGCGTCGGCGCCGTGGCCGAGGATGACGATGGGCTGCTTGACGCCGGCGGAGGCGGCGAGGTCCAGCGCATAGGCGATCATCGGGCGGCCGCAAATCGCGTGGAGCACTTTCGGCAACTCGGACTTCATCCGCGTGCCTTCTCCCGCGGCCAGGATGATCGCCTGCAGGGTTCTCATCGTCGTCGGTCACCGCTCCTTTGGTTCACTCTGTTGCATACGCATCCGTGCCCCCGCGACGAGCTGGGGAGCCTGGATTCGAACCAGGACAGAGAGCTCCAAAGGCTCTTGTGCTGCCATTACACTACTCCCCACCGATTACCGCACAGATACCTTCGAAGCTGGCTCACCGCGCCAGGTCTGGACAATCTGCACGCGCCAGGGGTGCCGGCGCACTGACCCTGCGATGGCCTCCGCCTGGGCCATGTCCGCGCAGAGCCCGAAGACCGCCGGGCCGCTTCCCGACACGCAGACTCCGACACAGCCCAGACGATCCAGGATGGACTGGATGGTCGCAATGACAGGGCAACGCCGGATCGCTTCAGGTGCCAGATCGTTCCAGAGTCCCCGAGCGAGCTCGCCAAGCGAGCCGTTGCATAAGGCGTGCTGCATCATCGTAATCGAGGGCTTCGGGGCTGTCAAGTCGAATCGCGCCTGCGCATAGATGTCTTTCGTGGAGAGTCTATCGCTCGGGACGACAAGGAGTTGTGTCAAACGCCTCGCCCCGGCCATCGGCTCGCACACCTCGCCACGGCCCCGGCCGACCGCCATCGGCGCCTCAGAGAAGAAGAAGGGCACGTCGGCGCCAAGCCGCGCGGCCAGCGGGATGAGCCGGGTGGCGTCCCACCCAAGCTCCCACAGCCGGCTCAGGCCCAGCAGGGTGGCGGCCGCATCCGAGGAGCCGCCTCCCAGGCCGGCTGCGATGGGGATGCGCTTGGCCAACTGGATGCGCGCGCCGCGGCAGCCGCCGCTGGCCTGCTGCAGCAGCCGCGCCGCACGCACGACGAGATTGTCCTCGCCGCAGGAGAGCGTGGGGTCGGTGCAGGTCAGCACGAGGTCCTGGTGCGGCTCGAAGGTCAGCTCATCCGCGAGATCGATCCGCTCAAAGACCGTCTCGATCTCGTGATAGCCGTCCGGCCGCTTGCCCAGGACGCGCAGATAGAGGTTGAGCTTGGCCGGGGCCAAGACATGCAGCATCGCGGAGCGCTCAAGCGCTCAAAAGGTGTCAGACACCTTTCGGCCGGTCGTCTCACATCGGGAAAGGTGTCTGACACCTTTTCAGACGGAGGACGTCCTTGGCGGCTTTGACGATGTCCTCCGGCATGAGGTGGAACACCTTCAACAGCTCGGCGGGATCGCCGGACGTGCCGAACCGGTCTTCGACGCCCACGAACCGCATCGGCACCGGGTGGGCCTGCGCTAACAGTTCGGCCACGGCGCCGCCCAAGCCGCCGAGCACCGTATGCTCCTCGGCGGTGACGACGGCGCCGGTCTCCTTGGCCGCCGCGGTGATCGCGGCGCGGTCAAGCGGCTTGATGGTGTGCACGTTGAGCACGCGCGCCTGGATGTCGTCGGCCGCGAGCTGCTCCGCGGCCGACAGCGCGTGCGCGACCATGACGCCGCAGGCGATCAGGGTGAGGTCATCGCCCGGCCGCATCGTGACCGCCTCGCCGATCCGGTAGGGGTCGGAGGCCTTCGTGATGCTCGGCACCGGCGCGCGGCCCAGCCGCAGGAACACCGGCCCGGGGAAGTCCGCGCAGGCGATGGTCGCCTTCTTCGCCTCGAGGGCGTCGCACGGCACGAGGACCGTCATGAACGGCAGCGCGCGCATGTGGGCGAGCTCTTCCAGCGCCTCGGCCGTCGCCCCGTCCGCGCCGACCGACAGCCCGCCGTGCGAGCCGGCGATCTTGACGTTGAGCCGCTGGTAGCAGACCGCCAGGCGCAGCTGCTCCAGCGTCTTGCCGGTGACAAACTGCGAGAACGAGCAGGCGAACGGGATCTTCCCGGCCAGCGCCAGGCCGGCCGCGGTGCCGATCATGTCCTGCTCGGCAATTCCGACGGAGAAGAAGCGGTCCGGGTGCTCCTGCTTGAACCAGATGGCGCGGGCCGAGTCCTCGAGATCGCCGGAGAGCGCCACGACGTTGGGGTGCGTCTTGCCCAGCTCCAGCAGCCCCTCGCCAAACCCGTCCCGTGTCGCTTTTTCTGCCATGCGCGAATCCCTGCGTTACTTCTGCGTATCGGACCATTTCTATTTTCCTGTCGATCGACTGAAGGAAAATAGAAGTGGTCCGGCTTGTACGGCCGGATCAGCACCGCGGTCCGGCTTTTGCGCTAACCGACCCTAGCTACTCGACCTTCAGCTCCGCCAACGCTTTCTCCAGCTCGTCCGGCTTCGGCGCCACGCCGTGCCACGCCGGGTTGAGCTCCATGAAAGAAACGCCCTTGCCCTTCACCGTCCGGCCGATGACGACCTGGGGTGTGCCCCGGATTGTCGCCGCCTCGTCGTAGGCCCGCAGCACCTGCGCCAGGTCGTGCCCGTCGACCTCGATCGCGTGCCAGCCGAACGCGCGCCACTTCTCCGCGAGCGGCTCGATATCCTGGATCGACCGCACCGGGCCGTTCTGCTGCAGTTGGTTGGCGTCGATGATCGCGCAGACGGCCTCGAGGTGGTGGTGGTGCGCGGTCATCGCCGCCTCCCACACCTGCCCTTCCTGCAGCTCGCCGTCGCCCAGGAGGCAGAAGATGCGGCGCGCGCGCCCATCGAGCCGGTCGGCCAGCGCGAGGCCGTTCGCCATCGATAGCCCCTGCCCCAGCGAGCCCGACGAGATCTCCACGCCCGGCACGCTCCAGCGCTCCGGGTGGCCCTGCAGCCGCGTCGGGTAGCGGCGCAGCGTCATGAGCTCCTCTTTGGGGAAGTAGCCCTGCTCGGCCAGCACCGCGTAGAGCGCCGGACAGCCGTGTCCCTTCGACAGGAGGAAGAGGTCGCGGTCGGGCCAGTCCGGCCGCTTGGGGTCATGGCGCAGCGCATGCCAATACACGCCGATGAGCAGTTCGACCATGGAGAGCGAACCGCCGGGGTGGCCGCTGCCGGCCGTGGCGATCATCCGCAGGATCGTCTGCCGCAGCTCCACGGCCAGCCGCCGCAAGGCAGGAAGATCCGGTGCAGCGGAGGCACTCATGGCTGGGGGGCCGGCAAGGCTTCCCCTCGCCGCTCAGCGAATGTTGCTGCGCGGCGCTCCAGCCGAAGGCTCGCAACATTCGGATTCGCGGCTCGCGGAGCCTTGCCAGCCGCCTGCGTCAACACCCCTGTGACGCTGGACACGAGACCCCCTCCTACTCCTGACTCGAGAGCAGCTGCTCCAGCTTCTCCTGGATGGCCGTCTGCGTCTCATCGAGCTCAAGGGCCCGCTGCCAGAACCGGCGGGCCTCGTCGAGATTGCGCCGTTTGAAGTGCACGTCGCCCAGGTGGTCGAAGATCACGGGGTCGTCGTGGATGAGCGCGGCGGCCCGCTCCAGATACGCCAGGGCTTCGTCGAGCCGGTCCATCTTGTAATAGACCCAGCCGAGGCTGTCCAGGTAGGCGCCGTTCTCCGGGTCGAGCGACAGCGCCCGCTCGATCATCGTCTTGGCCTCTGCGAGGTTGACGCCGGCCTCGGCGTCGAGGTAGCCCAAGTAGTTTAAGGCGTCGGGGTGGTTTGGGTCCAGCGCGATCGTGTGCTCGAGCGCGGCGCGCGCCTCGGGCCGGCGGCCCAGCTGATCCAGCTGCGCCGCGAGGTAGAAGTGGCCCTGGGCGTAATCGGCTTGCTTCGCGACGGCCCGCTCGAACGCGCGCATGGCCTCCTCGTGGTGCTTCGCCTCGCGGTAGACGATGCCGAGCGCGACGTACAGCTCCGCCGGCTCGCCCAGCTCCGTCAGCTTGCGCGCGAGAAACGCCGCCGCTTCGTCGAACTGGTACTGGGCCAGCCACACCCGCACCAGCCCCATGATCGCCTCGAGGTCGCGGGGCGCTAAGTCCAGCACCGCCTGGTAGTTCGCGGCGGCCTCATGGAAGTGGCGCGCGTTCAGATGCGCGCGCGCCGCGTGCTGGTACAGCCGCCCGTTCAGCGGCTCCTGGCGGACGGCCTCCTCGTAGTGCGCGGCGGCCTGGTCAAACCGGCCGGCCATCTCGTAGGTCAGCCCCAAGGCCACGCGGGTCTCCAGCAGCTCCGGCGACAGCTCAAACGCGCGGGAGAGCTCGCACAGCGCCTCATCGAACTGGTCCAGCCGGCCGTGCAGCACGCCGAGGTTGAAGTGGAGCTGGCTCGACGGGCCGCCGAGCTGGATCAGCCGGTGGTAGAGGTCGATCGCCTGGGGCAGCTTGTTCTGCAGCACGTACAAATCGGCCAGCGTGCTCAGGAGAAACGCGTCCTCCGGCTCCTGCTCGAGGAGCCGCTCGTAGGCGGCGACCCCCTGATCGAGCTCGCCCTGCGACGTGCGCAGCATGGCCACCCACCGCAGCGCCTCCGGCTGGTCCGGCGCAAGCTCCAGCGCCTTGTGAAACGCCTGCAGGGCCTTGTCGGCCTGCCCCATCTTGAGGAAGGCCGCCCCCACGCGGACATGGAGCCGCGCGGAGCGGTGGTCGTGCTCCAGGGCCAGGCGATACGCGTCAAGCGCCTCCGGCAGCTGCGATTCGCGCTCCAGCATCAGCCCGCGCAGGTAGGCGCCGTACGCCAGGCGGTCGGCATCGGTGCTGGCCCGATGGGTGGTGGCGCACCCGGCGAGCGTCAGCGCAAGGAGGGTCAGGTGGGGAACGCAGGGGCGGGCGGCCATGACGCGGGCAGCTCAACAGGTGTCAGACACCTGTTGAGCTGCATCTTGCATCGGGAAACGTGTCTGATACCTTTTGAATCGATAGGGGTGTTGAAATGCTTCCCTAATAGATCACCTTATTCAGGGGGTATTCGATGATGTCCTGGGCGCCAGCGGCCTTGAGCTTCGGGATGAGGGCTTTGATCTGCTGCTCCTCGATGACGGTTTCCACCGCCCACCATGGATCGCGCCCGCCTGCCTGCCCCACCCCTTGGCGGGGCGCAGGCAGGTCCGCGGACCACAGCTGCGAGACCGTCGGGCGCTTCATCGCCGGCAAGGCCTTGATGACCGTCTGGAGGTCGCGCTCGGCGACGTTGAGCTTCACGCCGACCTTGCCGTCCGCTTCCACCGCCCCAGCGAGCAGCGTCTTCAGATCCTCGAGCTTGCGCCGCTTCCAAGGATCCGTGAGCGCGGCGGGGCTGGCGATGAGCTGGGTCGTGGACTCGCAGACCGTCTCGAGAATGCGCAGCCCGTTGGCGAGGAGCGTCTGGCCGGTTTCGGTCAGCTCCACGATGGCATCGACGAGGCCGGCGCGGACCTTGCCCTCCGTCGCCCCCCAGGAGAACTCGACCTCGGCCGAGACGCCGTGGCGGGCGAGGTAGGCCTTGGTGACGTTGACGAGCTCCGTGGCGATGCGCTTGCCGCGCAGGTCCGACAGCGCGCGGATCGGCGCGCCCGCCGGCACCGCCAGGACCCAACGGACCGGGTGGCGGGTGCGCTTGGCGTAGACGAGCTCCGCGACCCGCTCGACGCGGGAGCCGTTTTCCAGCACCCAGTCGTTGCCGGTGATGCCGCAGTCCAGGATGCCCTGCTCGACGTAGCGGGACATCTCCTGCGCCCGCAGCAGCATCGGCGACAGCTCCGGATCATCGATCGAGGGCACGTAGGAGCGCTCGCTGATCACGACCGTAAAGCCCGCGCGCGCGAACAGGCGCACGGTCGCCTCTTGGAGGCTGCCCTTGGGCAGGCCGAGCTTCAGTTGACGGGCGGCCCCTGCCGCCGCGGCCGAGGGACGGGCGCGGGGCGCGCGCGCGAGCCCCGTCCGACGCCTCGCGTTGGACGGGGCGAGCCGTTTGGGTGCCATGGTGTCGCTCCCGGTGAACCCCGCCCCCACGTGGGGGCGGGGTGACGATCGTCGTGGGGAAGCTGCATTGTAACCGAAACGACCCGGCACTTTCAACGCCAAAAGGTGTCAGACACCTTTCCCGCTTTGAAAAGTGTCTGACACCTTTGTAGAATGGGAGGGCCATGTTCAAGCGGCTCTTTGTGTCACCGGCGGCCAGGCGGCGCACGAGCTGGGTCATCGCGGCGGTGCTCATCCTGCCGTTCATCCTCTTCTTCCACGCCAGCGGCCAGCCGCAACGGCCCGGCCCCGGCGGGATCGCCGGGGTCCTGCTCGGCAAGCCGGTCCCCTGGGACACCTTCCAGACGCAGCACCGCTGGGTCCGCCGCATCATGGACCAGCAGGCCGGCGCGCTGCCGGAGCAGTTCCTCGGCCCGCTGGTGACGCAGACGACGTGGGACCGGCTCATCCTCTTGGCGGAAGCCAGGCGGCAGCGCCTCCAGGCGGACGACGCCGAGCTGGCCTCGCTCATCCAGCGGACGGACGCGTTCCAGGATGAGGGCCGGTTCATCCCGGAGCGGTACCACCGGTACCTCGCCGCCATCGGCATGACGCCGCAGGCGTTCGAGGCGCTGCTGCGCGACGATCTGCTGATCGACAAGCTCCGGCAGCGGGAGCGCGACGCCGTCACGGTGACCGATGCGGAGGTGCGCACCGCCTACGTGGCCGACCATGAGCAGCTGACCGCCACCCTGATCCGGTTTGACGCCGCCCGGTTCCGGCCGCAGGTCGAGGCGGCCGTGACGGAAGACGGCGTGCGCGCATTCTACGAGGCCCGTCAGGAGGAGTTCCGCCTGCCGGATCAGCTCACGCTGGAGTACGCCGGCCTGACCCTGGGACCTCTCGCCGCCGAGGCCCAGTTCTCGGAGGAGCAGCTGCGCGCCGCGTACGAAGCGCGCCAGAGCCAGTTCACGCGCAACGACGGCACGGCCAAACCCTTCGAGGAGGTCCGGGACGAGGTCCGGCAGCAGATGGGGCTGAGCCGCGCCCGAGCGCGGCTGACCGATCTGGCGCTGGACCTGCAAGAGGACGCGGCCAAGCCGCTGCGGTTTGAGGAGATCGCCGCGGCGCGAGCCCTGTCCATCCAGACCGCGGGCCCGGTGGACGCCGGTGCCTCCTGGGCGCCCAACCTGCCGGATGGGGCGATCCTCGACGCAGTTCGCGGCCAGCCCGTCGGCGCCCTGAGCCCCGTCGTGGACACCGACAGTGGCGTCTACCTCGCGCGGGTCATCGAGCGGACCCCCTCGCGCATGCCTCCGTTGGATGAGGTGCGCGCCAGGATCCGCGACCGGCTGATCACGGAGCGCGCGGCTGCGGCGGCCAAGCAGGCGGCCGAGGCCTTCCACGCCAAGGCCGCCGAGCGGATGGCGTCCGGCGTCCGGTTTGAGGAAGTCCTGGCGCTCGAGCCGTCACTGGAGACCGCGTCGGTGGCGTTCACCCGGACCCAGCCGATCGAGCAGGTGGGGTTTGAGGAATCCCTCACTGCGACGGCGTTCGCGACGCTGCTGGGCCAGCTCACCCCCGTGATGGCCACCGCGCAGGGTGCGGCGATCCTGCGCCCGGAAACGCTCACGCCGGCGGATGACGCCGCGTTTGCGGCGCAACAGGCCTCGCTCCGGGAGGAGCGGCTGCGGCGCAAACAGGCCGAGCATCTGGACGAGTGGCTGACGGGGCTGCGCGAGCGGGCGAAGCTGACGAGCTATCTCGAGTAAAAGTGCCAGGCACTTCGCCGGTTAAAATTTCCGGTTGGTTGTGGAAAACTTCGTCAGAAAAAGTTTTCCACAAGTTCGGAAAAATTCGAACCGGCGAAGTGCCTGGCACTTAACGTCAGCGGGGGTCGGAGAACACCGCGGACCACGTCGTCTGGGAGAAGTCGAAGGGTTTCGTCACGTACGCGCAGGCGCCGTAGCGGTGGGCCTGCCAGCGCAGGTCCTCCTCGTCGAAGGCCGTGACGACGATCACGCGGGCGCGGGGCTGGAGCTGCTTGACCCGCTTGAGCACTTCGATGCCGGAGAGCCCGGGGAGGAGGATGTCCAGCAGGACCACGTCTACGGCTTCCTGCTGCAGCCGCTCAATGGCCTCCTCCCCGCTGAAGGCCGAGCAGACCTGAAAACCCCGCATCGAGAAAAAGTCCGCGAGACATTTGCAGATATCCCGCTCGTCTTCCACGATCAGCATCCGCCGCATCAAGCGCCCTCCTGCATCGGTCTCGTTCCTCACCGGCGTGCCGGTCTAGTAGGTCTCGTACATCGCCGGAGGAACCGAGGAGATCACGCGAATGCCGCTGCCTGGCGAGAGGCGGAACCGGCCCTGCGTGAGGTTCAGCGTCCGCCATGACACGCCGGCGTTGTCCGTGAACGCTAGCGCCTGCACGACGCCTCCGGAAATCTCGACGTCGACCTCTCGGGCACGGCGGTTGAGGTACGTGAACGGGGATCCGGCCACGGTCACGGGCCACGTTTGACGGATCTGCTGCGTCTCGACGCGGTTGGTGAGCGCCGTCGACGCGTCGGTCACGGTGCCGCTGACCTGGTTCCCGACGACCCGGTTGAAGTCCGCGGTGCGCTCGAACTGGACGCCCGCCCCGCGGATCGGCGAATTGTTCGAGAAGAGGAAGGTGTCGCGGTCCCCCCAGGTAGACAGCCCGCGCGTCGTGCTGGTGCGCGGATCGGACACGTTGACCTGCCACACGTTGTTCGTAATCGACGGCGCGTCGCCGGTCCCAAGCTGCAGCGCCCATGCCGAGCCCGTCAGCCCGTGCACCAAGGTGGCCACAATCTGGTTCTGCGCAAAGGAGGCCCCCGGCGCCGGCGTCGTGACGCGGATCCCCGCTTCCCTGCCGCCGTTGACTTTGTTGAAGAGAAACCGGTTCTGGACGATCCCGAACGACCCCGCCGCGACATCGAACAGGACCGAGACCGCTGTGGGGGACGCCCCCTCCGGCACGCCGGCGATGGCGGTGAAGGAATAGGACGACGCGGTCGTGACGGGGATACGGTCAACGGGGACGGGTTGCATGGGTCGAAAGACCACGATCGGCCCGCCCCTGGAACTGACGACCTGGCCGCCGCGATGCTCCACGTCCACCATCATGTGCGAATCGAAGAGAAGACAGGGCGCCGGATCCGATGCCGAGCCCGCGCAGTTAATGGTCGCCGCATCGATGACAATGCGCTTCCCCTGCATCGCCGGAAAGGTCAACGTCACCCCAGGACCGATCTGGTAGACCACCGCTCCGCCGGTGGCCGGCTGCGTGCCTCCGTACACGTGCAGGTCATACCCCTGCTCCGAAGCGTAGTTGATCGCTTCCTGCAGGCCGCTCGTGACGCTGCCCCGCACCTCCACCTGGGTGCCATCAGGCGCTATGACCACTGTGGGCGATGTCTCGGACGGTGGAAAGACCAGCACCCGACCGCCACTGGCCTTCACGGCCGGGAGCGTGACACTGGCGGAAACAGAGGAGATGCGAGGGGCTGTGGTGTCAGTCGTAGGAGTCGGCTGGCAGATAAAGCTTGCATGAGTGGAAAGACCGATGCCGGCAGGGTTGTTGGCCCCATGCACCCACCAGTGGTAGGCCTGGCCGGGGATCACGGCTCCGGTAAAGGCGGTCTGGGGGTATTGGTCAAGGTAGTGGTCAGTGGCTGGGTCAGGGAAGGTGCGGGGATTGACCGTGTTGTCCATGCGAAGGTAGTAGCTTTCAGCCCCGCTGACCGCAGACCAGGAGACGGTGACCTGATCGCCTGTGGAGTTGCAAATGGATGTCAGGTTGGTGGGGACGGGAGGGGGGCTGGCGCTTAGCGTGAACGCTGCGGCCAAGGCCTGGCTGGCGCAGAGGAGAATTCCCAGCACAGCCAACGCGTCCTGGAGCCGTCTACGCAGCATCAACAGCGCTCTCCACGTCCGTCATGGCGGACACGCCACGGCGATACCCAGCACTCAGCTCATCGAACAGCTCGTTCAGGAAAACAAACACGGGCTGCGAAGCCATGCTTCGGCAGCCCGACATCCCCCTCCCTGTCCTCCGGTCCGCCGGAGGCGGACCGGTGACGGTCATCCACCTCTCTGGCCCGCCTACGGCGGGCAGACAGTGGGGGGATCGCGACTTTGCGCCCCCACGTTACCGTGGGTTTGCCGTTTCGTGCGGCTGAGGCGTCTGCCGCCTCTAGGAAAAGTGTGCCTGACGGGTGGGGCAGCTGGCAAGGACCCACGGGATTTTTCGACTGTCCCGGGACCGCTTCTCCTTTTTCGCACGCGAGCCCCATCGGCGAAAAAGGGAAACGGTCCCTCAGGTGGTCACTTCGCCTTGAGGGCGAGCAGCTCTTTGAGCTCGCGCATGAACTGCTCGACGTCCTTGAACTCCCGGTAGACCGAGGCGAACCGAACGTAAGCCACCGGATCCAGCGCGTGCAGGCGCCGCATCACGCGCTCCCCGATCTCGCGTGACGGGGCTTCCCGCTCGAACTGCTGGGAGAGCTCCCGCTCCAGCTCATCCACCAGCCGCTCCAGGTCGTCCATGCTCACCGGCCGCTTCTCGCACGCCTTGACCAGGCCGGCCAGCAGCTTGTGGCGGTCGAAGGGCTCCCGCCGGCCGTCTTTCTTGATGATCATGAGCGGCTGCTCTTCGACATGCTCGTAGGTCGTAAAGCGCTTGCCGCATTTCAGGCACTCGCGCCGCCGCCGGATCGCCAGCGCGTCGGAGCTCTCGCGCGAATCCACCACCTTGTCTTCCTGATGGCTGCAGAACGGGCATTTCATCAGCAACCGCTCAGGGCTGTGGGCTCCGGGCTGTGGGCAATTGCCCCGAGCCCCGAGCCCCGAGCCCCGAGCCATCCTGTTCGGTTCTGGTGCGGAGCTCGGGATACAGGGGGAACCGCTCCGCCAGCGCCGCCGCCCGGCGCGCCACGGACGCCAGCGCCGCGGGATCCTGCCGGTGGGTGAGCGCCTCGTCGATCAGCCCGGCGATCTCGATCATCTGCGCCCCCCGCATCCCGCGCGTCGTCACCGCCGGCGTGCCGAGCCGGATGCCGCTGGCCTTCGCCGGCGGCAGCGGGTCGAACGGGATGGCGTTTTTGTTCACCGTGATCCGCGCGCGCCCCAGGACGTCCTGCGCCTCCTTGCCGGTGAGCCCCTTCGGCGTCAGATCCACCAGCATCAGGTGGTTGTCCGTGCCGCCGGAGACGATGCGGTAGCCGGCCTGCGCGAGCGCATCGGCCAAGGCCTGGGCGTTGGCCACGACCTGCCGCTGGTACGCGCCGAACGCCGGCGTGGCCGCCTCCTTGAAGCAGACCGCCTTCGCCGCGATGACGTGCATGAGCGGCCCGCCCTGGTTGCCCGGAAAGAGCGCCGAGTCGATGGCCTTCGCATACGGGCTCCTGCAGAGGATGAACCCGCCGCGCGGCCCGCGCAGCGTCTTGTGCGTCGTCGAGGTCACGAAGTCCGCGTGAGGCACGGGGTTCGGGTAGACCCCGGCGGCCGTCAGGCCGGCGAAGTGCGCCATGTCCACGACCAGCAGCGCTCCGATGCCATCCGCGATCTTCCGGAAGCGCGCGAAATCCAGCAGGCGGGGATACGCGGAGTACCCCGCCAGGATCATTTTGGGCTTGTGCGCCTTCGCCAGCGCCTCCAGCTCGTCGTAGTCGATCTGCTCGGTGGTCTGGCTGACGCCGTAGGGGATGATGGTGAAGTACCGGCCCGAGAAGTTCTTCGGATGGCCGTGCGACAGGTGCCCCCCGTGCGCCAGGCTCATCGCCAGGATGCCGTCGCCAGGCTGCAGCATGGCGTAGTACACGACGATGTTCGCCTGGGTGCCGGAGTGCGGCTGGACGTTGGCGTGCTCCGCCCCGAACAACGCCTTGACGCGCTCGATGGCGAGCCGCTCGGCGACGTCGACGCACTCGCAGCCCCCGTACCACCGCGCGCCGGGGTAGCCCTCGGCGTACTTGTTCGTCATCACCGAGCCCTGCGCTTCGAGCACCGCGAGGCTCGTGAAGTTCTCGGAGGCGATGAGCTCCAGGTGCTCGTGCTGCCGCTGGAGCTCCTGCTGGATCGCCTCGGAGATCTCCGGGTCCACGTCGCGAAGAGACGGCATCAACCCCCTCAGGAGGTGTCAGACACCTTTCCCGCTTTGAAAAGTGTCTGACACCGTTTCTCGATGGCGGCGATCTGCCGCACGCGCCGCTCGTGGCGCCCGCCGGATGCAAAGGGGGTGGCGAGCCAGATCTCCACAATCCGCTTCGCCGACGAGGCGCTCAGCTTTTCCGCGCCCAGGACGAGGATGTTGGCGTCGTTGTGGCTGCGGCTGCGTTCGGCGTCAAACCGATCGCCGCAGACCGCGGCGCGGATGCCCGGCACCTTGTTGGCCGCGATGGCGATCCCGATGCCGGACTTGCACAGCAGGATGCCGCGATCGAACGTCCCGGCGGCCACCGCCGAGGCCACCTTGTAGCCGATCGGCGGGTAGTCGCAGGGCTGCTCGGAATGCGTGCCGAGATCCGCGACTTCCACCCCCTGCGCCTGCAAGAGCGCAAGGAGCTTCGCTTTCAGGAGAAACCCGCCGTGGTCGGCGCCGAGCGCGATCCGCCGCACGCCCGGCACCCGAGCCATCCTGGCGCGCGCGCTCATCCCACAACCTGCCGCTGTCCGCCGGAGGCGGACGGCCAGCTCCCACGGCTGTCTGCTGCGCCGCTGGCCAGGCGGCGCCCCGACGGTTGGGTGAGGCACGCGCCGCCTCCGGCAGGTTGTGGGATCATCCGCGGTGGACTCCGAGCGATGCCGCCAGCCGCTCGATCGCCTGGCGGATCTCGGCGAAACACACCTCATAGACTTCCAGGGGCTTGCCGATGGGATCCGGGATGTTCGGGTTCTGCGCCGCCGTCTTCTCCTGCTCGGGAAGCCCGTAGGTCTTCAGGAGGTAGGCCTTCCCTTTCGCGTCCGGCGCGCGCCGCAACAGCTCCTCCAGCTGAAACTGCTCCATGACGAGCACCAAGTCCGCCTGCGCCACAAGCTCCGGCGCCAGCAGGCGGGCCCGATGGGTGGAGCAGTCGATGCCCGCCTCCAGCAGCACGCGCTGCGTCTCCCGCGTGGGGCCCATGCCGGTGATGGCGAAGACGCCGGCGGATTCCACCGTCAGGTCGAGGCCCGACCGCGCCAGCGCCTGCCGCAACAGCCCTTCGGCCATCACGCTGCGGCAGCTGTTGCCGGTGCACACAAACAGCACACGCTTGATGCCCATCGGCAGAGCACTAGAGCGCGGCCACGATCGTCGCGCGGGTGATCGCCCCTTCACGCCGGATCTCGAGGCGGCCCTGGGGGGTCACTTCCACGACGGTGGATTCTTTGCCGTACCGCGTCGGCCCTCCGTCCAGGATGCACTCCACGTCGCCGTCAAGCGCCGCGACCACTTCGTTCGCGTCAGTCGGCGGCGCCGCGCCGGAGCGGTTGGCGCTGGGTGCGACCACCGGCACCTCGCACGCCTTCAGGAACGCCCGCGCCACCGGGTGGTCCGGCAGCCGGAAGCCCACGGTCGTGCCGTCCTTGGCGGGCATGACAATGGTCAGCGGGCCCGGCCAAAACCGCGCGATCAGCTTCGCGGCCACCGGCGGGATGGCCTTCACGTAGGCCTCGGCCTGCTCCGGCGTATGCAGATGGAGCGAATAGGGTTTCTCCGGCGGGCGGCCCTTGACGCGGTTCAGCTGTTCAATGGCCTGGGGGTTGGTCGCATCCGCCCCCAGCCCGTACACGGTCTCCGTGGGAAACGCCACCAGGCCCCCGCGCCGCAGGATCGCCGTCGCTTCGGCCAGCGCCGCGGGATCCGGCGCGCGGCCGCCCACCGACAGGATCCGCGGGCGCGACATCATCCGCGCGAGCGCAGGAGCCGCCGATCCGCCCGCCGGATGCCGGCAACGAGCCGGCGCTTGTGGGCCGCCAGCGCGTGCCCCAGCCGCCCGTCGCCAAGCGCCAGGCACTGGACCGCGACGATCGCGGCGTTGGCGGCGTTGTCGATGGCCACCGTCGCCACCGGCACGCCCTTCGGCATCTGGACGGTGGCGAGGAGGCTGTCGAGCCCCTTGAGGCTCTTGCTGGCGATCGGTACCCCGATGACCGGCAGCGTCGTGTGCGCGGCGACGACCCCGGCCAGATGTGCGGCCCCGCCCGCGCCGGCGATGAGGATGTTGAGGCCGCGCGCGGCGGCCCCGGCGGCGTACCGGCGCACGAGCTCAGGGCTTCTGTGCGCGGAGAGCACGCGCGCCTCGCAGGGCACGCCGAACTGCTCCAGCATCTTGACCGCCTGCTCCATCACCGGCCAGTCCGAGTCCGATCCCATGACGACCCCGACGAGTGGCCTGCGCGGGACTCTTCGACGCGCCCCGCCGCGGGTCATGGCTGCACCGCCGGTTTCTTGAGCGCCCGGTAGCCGATGTCCTTCCGGTAGACCATCCCCTCGAAATGAATGGCGCCGACCGCCTCGTAGGCGCGCTTCAACGCGTCCTCCAGGTCGTCGCCGACGGCGACGACGTTGAGCGCTCGCCCGCCCCACGCGAGGAAGCGGTCCTTGTCCTTCTTCGTCCCGGCGTGGAAGACGAACAGGTCCTTCCGGGCGGCCAGCGGCGACAGCCCCTGGATCTCCTTGCCGATCTGGAACTCGCCGGGGTAGCCGCCGGAGGCCAGCACGACGCAGGCGCAACTGCCGTGCCGCCACTGGCACGGCGCCGTCTCCAGCCGCCCCTCAACCGCGTCATCCAGGATCGGCACCAAGTCGCTTTTCAACAGCGGCAGGATCGCCTGGATCTCCGGGTCGCCGAACCGCACGTTGTACTCCAGCACCTTCGGGCCCTCGGCGGTGAGCATCAGCCCGGCGTACAGCACACCTTTGAACGCCAGGCCGTCGCTGGTCATGGCCCGGATCGTCGGCATGATGGCCTGCTCCATCACCTGCGCCGCCATCCCCGCATCCACCACCGGCGTCGGCGCGTACGCGCCCATCCCGCCGGTGTTCGGCCCCTTGTCCCCGTCGTGCAGCCGCTTGTGGTCCTGCGCCGGCAAAAGCGGCAGCGCCGTCACCCCGTCCGTCACGACGATCACCGAAGCCTCCTCGCCCACCAGGCGCTCCTCGATGACGACCCGCTCGCCGGCCTGCTTGAAGATGCGGTCCTCCATGAGGAGGTCGATCGCCCCCAGCGCTTCGCTCAGCGTGTTGGCGACGATGGTGCCCTTGCCGCCGCAGAGGCCGTCGGCCTTGACGACGATCGGCACCCCCAACTGGCGCACGTAGGCGCGCGCCGCCTGCGGGTCGTCGAAGACCGCGAACTGCGCGGTCGGGATGTGGTACTTCTTCATGAGGTTCTTGGCGAAGGCCTTGCTGGACTCCAGCCGGGCCGCCGCTTTCGCCGGCCCGAAGATGCGCAGCCCGCGCTTCTCGAACAGGTCCACGATCCCTTTCGCCAGCGCGCCCTCCGGCCCGACAACGGTCAGATCGATGTCCTTGCTCTCGGCGAACTCGGCCAGCGCCTCGACGTCCTCGGCGCCGACATCCACCAGCTCCGCCAGCTCGCCGATGCCGCCGTTGCCCGGCGCGCAGAAGAGCTTCGTGATCTCCGGCGACTGGCTCAACTTCCAGACGAGCGCGTGCTCCCGCCCTCCCGATCCGATGACCAACACCCGCATCCGCGAAACCTCCCCTCGCCTATGAGTGGCGTTCAATCGTTCCAATGGACCATGCCGGCACCCTGGCGCGCTGCATCAGCCGCACCAGCCGCGCGGCGTCGCGCGCCGCGCACGCCAGCGCCATCCCGATGCCCATATTGAAGGTGCGCATCATCTCATGCGGGCCCAGACCGCCGGCCGCCTGAATCACCCGGAACATCGGCGGCACCGGCCAGCGGCCGGGCCGCAGGCGGGCCGCCAGTCCCCGCTGAGCGGCCACGAGGCTGGACAGCCGCCGCGACAGCCCCCCGCCGGTGATGTGCGCGATCGCGTGGATCGGCACGGCGGCCAACGCCCGCAGGACGGGCCTGACATAAATCCGCGTCGGAGCCAACAGCTGCTGATGATACCGCATCAGCTGGGCCCGGGACAACACCCGCCGCACCAGCGAAAAGCCATTGGCGTGGACGCCGGATGAGGCCAGCCCGATGATCGCATCGCCTGCCCGGACGCGTGAGCCGTCGATCAGCCGCGCGCGCTCGACCGCGCCGACGCAGAAGCCGGCGAGGTCATACTCCCCCGGCCCGTACACGCCGGGAAGCTCCGCCGTCTCACCGCCAAGCAGCGCGCAGCCGCTGTCCCGGCAGCCGCGCACGATGCCGCGCATCACGCGGCTCATGAGCTCCGGCTGCAACCGGCCGACCGCCAGGTAATCGAGGAAGAACAGCGGCGCGGCGCCATACACCAGCACGTCGTTCGTGTTCATCGCCACGACGTCCACGCCAATCCCCTCATGCCTCCCGACGAGCTGCGCCACCTTCAGCTTCGTGCCCACCCCATCGGTGGAGGCGACCAGCACCGGATCGCGCATCCGCAGGCCGCGCAGCTGGAAGAGCCCGGCGAACTGCCCGCGGTCCGGCAGCACGCCAGCGCGCTGCGTCGAGCGCATGAGCGGCCGCATCCGCGCCAGCCACGCCTCCGCCCCCTCGATGTCCACACCAGCCGCCCGATACCTCATCAAAAGTGCCAGGCACTTTCCCGGTTCGAATTTCTCCCCATCTGTGGATAACGCAGGTTTTCCACAACCCGGCTGAATATCCAACCGGGAAAGTGCCTGGCACTTTTCAGCTGCAGCCCTGGCCGGCGTGCTTCTCGAGCGCGAACTTGTCGCCCTCTCCGCCGAACGGGATCGGGTAGACGCCGCTCCAGCAGGCGGTGCAGTAGTCCGCGCTCTTGCCCACCGCCGTCAGCAGACCTTCCAAGGACAGGTAGCCCAGGCTCTCCACCCCGATGAACTTCCGGATCTCCTCCAGCGGCATCCGGTTCGCAATCAGCTCCTGCCGCGTGGGAAAGTCGATGCCGTAAAAGCACGAGCATTTGGTCGGCGGGCAGCTCACCCGCATGTGGATGGCCTTGGCGCCGGCCTCGCGCAGGCTCTTCACGCGCGCCCGGGTCGTCGTCCCCCGGATGATGGAGTCGTCCACGATGACCAGCCGCTTGCCCTTGATGATCTCCCGGACCGGGTTGAACTTCACGCGGACCTTCAGGTCGCGGATCTCCTGGGCCGGCTGGATGAACGTGCGCCCGACGTAGTGGTTGCGGATCATCCCGATGGCGAACGGGATCTTCGACTCCAGGCTGTAGCCCAGCGCCGCGAAGTTGCCGGAGTCCGGGATCGGCATCACCAGGTCCGCCTCGACCGGGTGCTCGCGCGCCAGCTGCCGGCCGAGCTTCACGCGCACCGCCTGGACGCTCTCGCCGAAGATCTGAGAATCCGGCCGCGCGAAGTAGACGTGCTCAAACAGGCAGTGGGACCGGCGCGCCGGCTGGTCCGTGAACCCCGCCCCACCGTGTTGGGGCGGGGTGAACGGGCGCAGCGAGCGCAGCCCGCTCGGCCCGATGCAGACGGCCTCCCCGGGCTCCACCTCCCGCACGAACTTCGCGCCGATGATGTCCAGCGCGCACGTTTCCGACGCCAGCACGAAGGTCCGGTTGAGCCGGCCGATGCACAGCGGCCGGAACCCGTTGGGGTCGCGGCAGCCGATCAGCTCCCGCTCCGTCAAAAACAGCAGCGTGAACGCCCCCTTCAGCAGCCGCAGGCACTCGACCAGGTCCTCATCGAACCCCTTGTTGGTGGCGCGGGCCAGCAGGTGCAGGATGATCTCGCTGTCCACCGTCGTCTGGAAGATGGACCCGTTGGCTTCCAGCTGCTGCCGCAGCTCGTAGGCGTTGACGAGGTTGCCGTTGTGCGCGACGGCAAGGTTGCCTTTCGCGTACGTCACGACGAGCGGCTGCGAGTTCTTCAAGGTGCTTGAGCCCGTCGTCGAGTAGCGGGTGTGCCCCACCGCCATCCGGCCCGGCAGCCCGTGCAGCAGCTGCTCGTTGAATACTTCGGAGACCAGCCCCATCCCCTTGTGGGTGTGCATCGCCCTGCCGTCCCAGGTGACGATGCCGGCCGCCTCCTCGCCCCGGTGCTGCAGCGAGTAGAGCCCGAGGTACGTCAGCCGGGCCGCGTCCCGATGCCCAAAGACGCCGAACAACCCGCAATGGTGTTTGACCGATTCGTCCATCACAAGATCGCTCTGGGCTCAGGGGTCGGGGCTCTGGGCACTTGCCCCGAGCCCTCAGCCCACAGCCCAAGCGCATTCGTCAGGCCGGAGCGCCAGGCGCCGCTCAGCTCGTCCACGGGCATGTCGATCCACGGGCTGAGGAACAGCCGCGCGCCCCCCACCTGCCCGATGACCGCGGATGGCACGCCAAGTCGCTTGGCCTCCCGCAGCACCGCTTCGAGCTGATGCCGCGCGCAACTGAGCACGATGCGCCCGGCGGACTCGCCGAACAACAGCGCATCCGGCCGGATTCGTGGATCGTGGCTCGTGGATCGTGGATCGAAGTGCACGGTCGCGCCGATCAGGCGGCGCTCATCCATGATGCACGACTCGGCCAGGGCGACCGCGAGGCCGCCGTCGGAGCAATCATGGGCCGATTGCACCAGCCCGTGCGAGGCCAGCGCCAGCATGAGCTGCTGGAGCGCGCGCTCACGAGCCAGATCGACGCGGGGCGGCTTGCCGGCTTTCCGGCCGTGGATCGCCGCGAGGTATTCGCTGCCGCCCAGCTCCTCCCGCGTCTCGCCGAGCAGGACGATGACATCCCCCGCTTCCTTGAAGTTCGCCGTGATGGGCTCTGGGCTCTGGGCTCTGGGCTGCGAGCCAACACGTTTGCCCTGAGCCCTGAGCCCTGAGCCCTCAGCGCCTTGGCCTTCGATGAGGCCGATCATCCCGATGACCGGCGTGGGGTCGATCGCGCCCCTCGGGCTCTCGTTGTAGAAGCTGACATTGCCGCCGGTGACCGGCGTGCCGAACGCGCGGCAGGCGTCGGCGATGCCCCGCACGCACTCCTTGAACTGCCACATGATGCCCGGATCCTGCGGGTTGCCGAAGTTGAGGCAGTTGGTGATCGCCAGCGGCTCCGCCCCGACGCAGGCGAGGTTGCGCGCGGCCTCCGCCACCGCGGCCTTGCCGCCTTCGTAGGGGTCCAGGTAACACGAGCGGCCGTTGCCGTCGGTGGTCGCAGCCAGCAGTTTCTCCGTCCCCTTCAGCCGCAACACGGCCGCATCCGCCCTGCCGGGCAGCACCACGGTGTTCGTCTGCACCATGTGGTCGTACTGCTCATAGATGCGCGCTTTGTCCGCGATCGTCGGGGAGGCGAGCAGCCGCCGCAGGGTGTCCGGGTAGTCCCGCGGCTGCGACACGCTGCGCAGCGACAGCCGCTGCGCCTTGGCCAGGTACCCCGGCCGCCTCGCCGGCCGGCGGTACACCGGCGCCTCATCGGTCAGCGCGGCAACGGGAATGGACGCGACGACCGTCTCGCCGTCCCGGACGCGCAGGTGCCCGTCGCGGGTCACCTGCCCGATCTCCACCGCGTGCAGGCCCCATTTCCCGAAGCGGCGCGTGACGGCCGCTTCCCGCCCACGCCTGACGATGAGCAGCATCCGCTCCTGCGACTCGGAGAGCATCAGCTCGTACGGCGTCATGCCGGTCTCCCGCCTGGGCACCCTGGCGACGTCAATCTCAAGCCCGGTGCCGCCACGCGAAGGCATCTCGCTGCTCGAGCAGGTCAGCCCGGCCGCGCCCATGTCCTGGATGCCGACCACGTCGCCGGTGGCCAGCGCCTCGAGCGTCGCTTCGATGAGGCACTTCTCCGCGAACGGATCGCCGATCTGCACCGCCGGGCGGTCCGCGTCCGAGCCCTCGGTGATCTCGCGCGAGGCGAAGCTCGCCCCGCCCAGGCCGTCGCGCCCGGTGGAGGAGCCGACGTAGAGCACGGGGTTGCCGATGCCCGTGGCCCGCGCCCGCGCGATCTTGCCCCTCGTCACGAGCCCGATGCACATGACGTTGACTAGCGGGTTCTCGCGATAGCTGGCCTCGAACGCGATCTCTCCGCCAACCGTCGGCACGCCGATACAATTTCCGTAGTCGCTGATTCCCCGAACGACGCCGTCCAGCAAAAACCGCGTGCGCGGCTCATCCGGTAGGCCAAACCGCAGCGAGTCAAAGAGCGCGATGGGCCGAGCACCCATCGTGAAGATGTCGCGGACGATGCCGCCAACGCCGGTGGCGGCCCCGGCGTGCGGCTCCACCGCCGACGGGTGGTTGTGGGACTCGACCTTGAACGCGACCGCCAGCCCGCCGCCGACATCGACCAGGCCGGCGTTCTCCTCCCCGGCCGGCACCAGGATCCGCGCGCCGCTCGTCGGGAACGTCTTGAGGTACGGCTTGGAGCTGCAATAGCTACAATGTTCGCTATACATGACGCCAAAAATTCCGACTTCGGTCAGCGTCGGTTGCCGGCCGAGCGTGCGGACGATGTGCGCGTAGTGGTCATCCGTCAGGTTGTGCGATCTCGCCACCCGTCTCAACAGCGCCACGGAGGGCAAATTGGGGCCAGGTCCATTTTTCCTTGATGCGGCTGAGGGAAAAATGGACCTGGTCCCGCTTTTCTGCAGGCGAGATGTCGCTAACGTCGCGCTAGGCATGCGCGTACGCCTCGAGCATGGACTCGAACACGAGCCGGCCGTCCGTTGAGCCCAGCGCCTCCTCGGAGGCGCGCTCCGGATGCGGCATCATGCCCAGGACGTTGCCGGCGCGGTTGGTGAGACCCGCGATCGCGTCCATCGAGCCGTTGGGGTTGGCGTCATCGGTGATCCGCCCCTCCGCATCGCAGTAGCGGAACACCACCTGCGGCTGGATCGCCGGCAGCGTCTTGGCGTCTACCGTATACCGGCCTTCGTTGTGGGCGATCGGCAGGCGCACCGCCTGGCCGGGCCGAAACCGGTTCGTGAAGGGCGTGTCGGCCCGCTCCACCCGCAGCGTCACGAACCGGCAGATGAACCGAAGGCCGACATTGCGCAACAGCGCGCCGGGCAGCAGCCCCGCCTCGACCAGGATCTGGAACCCATTGCAGATGCCGATCACAAGCCCCCCATCGCGGGCGAACCGGCTGATCGCCCCCATGATGGGCGAGAACTTCGCGATCGCGCCGGTGCGCAGGTAGTCGCCGTAGCTGAACCCACCGGGCAGCACGATGGCGTCGCAGCCGCACAGCGAGGTCTCCTGGTGCCACAGCGTCACCACCGGCTGCCGCAGCACGTCCCGC